>POCB01000064.1 GCA_002899805.1 Fervidicoccus sp. | reverse complement strand
TTTCGAATGGATCTCATGCAGATAACAATCGAATTCTTGATGATCTATTTTCCGCCGATGGTAGCCAATGGATCCCCTGTATTTATTTCCAAGCTAATAAAGACCCATCCAATAGATTTTGGTAAAAATTGGACGGATGGAAGGAGAATACTTGGCGATGGAAAAAGCTTCGAGGGAGCTTTGGGCGGTATAGTTGCGGGAGAAATAGTAGCTGTTATTATAGGCTATGCGGCAGGAATGATTGAACAGCTGTCTCTTACGGGGGTAATAGCCTCTTTTGGTGCCATTGCTGGTGATATAATTAAGTCATTTTTCAAGAGAAGGCTAGGGATAGAGAGGGGGAGAAGTCTTCCGATTGCCGACCAACTAGACTTCTATTTGGGGGCTACCGTTGCTGTTCTAATATGTGGGAAGTCCTTGCACCCGTCTTTTTATACTTTCCTGCTCGGACTTCTAATAATCCCTGCTCTCCATATTGCAACAAACAAACTTGCATATAAGCTGGGTCTCAAGAATGTTCCTTGGTAGAAATTCTAGCGCGAATTCTATATGATACATATTTGTCGTCTGGGGAAAATCGGGGAGGATGCGGAATCCTCACCTGTCCTCCACAGTAGGGGCATCGTTCCTGCTCAAGGGTGTACCTACCACATACCGTGCACTTCCTCATTAGCCATCTCAATTCCCATCGACCGCTAAGCTTTCTCTCTCACAAACTCGAACTCAACTTTTTTCTTCTGTGCTTCTCTTTCTGCTTCGTGAATGATCTTTTCCAACGTTCTTTCTCCAATCTTATAATCTGTGGTGATTAGCTCCACTCTATACCTCGGTGCTCCAATGGTATATACGTTGATCTTTACCTGTTCGCTGTTATCACCCTCTTTTACTTTCAGTAGGATGTTCCGTATTCGCTCAACTCCATCGGACTCAAATGACCTCAGAGTTAGAATTCCACTCAGTTTCACCTGCTTTATCTGAATATGCTTAACTGCCTCTTCATGGAGTGGAACTATCCATTCTTCCTTGACTCCCGCAACTCTCAGAGCCTCCGGTCCTTCGAGCACAGCAGCTTCAAGACCAGCGTATATTTCTCCATAATGATCTTCAAGAGGCCATCCAGCTTCTTTATATGCGTCGTCTAGGGTCTTTCTAATTCTTTGTGCGACTATCTGCAAGATCTTCTCCGCTCTCTGATTTCTCTTGTACCACTGCATCTTCCTCTTCTTTTCTGCGTCGTATACCCTCTTCAGACTGACGTCTACCTGTCCTTTTTGTCTGTTAACCCTTATCACTTTGACAACGATTTTTTCTCCTTGCCTTATAACATCCTTTACATCTTTAACCCATTTCGAAGCTACTTCGCTCCAGGGTAGATAAGCTCTCATGTTGTTGTATTCGTCTAGCTCGACATAAGCACCATAATCAAAAATCTCCTTCACAGTAGCGACTACTAGTTCATTTGCCTCAGGAAATTCTTTCCTGGCTCTTACCGTATGGCATCACTTCCCCTTCTAAATTGTAAATTAAAAATTTGATAGAGATTTTGCTTCTTGGTTTCAACCTACTACCTTTATAAACTGTGCCTGCAGCATCGCTCTGCCGCCGGTTGGTCTGACAAGCTGGTTACCACATATAAGGCATCTGACAGGAAAGGTCGCATGTGAAAAAACTACTTGTTCGTTCCCACAGTTGGGGCATCTGATTAATATAAATTTCGTTCTTGGCTCTGGTATTGGTATCTTAGTCTTTTTGACCATTCAGGCCACCTCCGTGATCTCAAGTTTCTTGAGCCTGATACCCTTTCTATGTGTTATGTAGCCACATTCGCTGCATTTAAGTTTAAGCACTTGCTTCTTTGTCGTTTTAGCAAATCTCTTCTGTTCTGGTCTCCTCTTAGAGCCGTACCCTTCTTGCTTTCTTCTGTACCTTCTCTCTCCTATAGCGAGTTTCCTCCTCTTACCGCCCTTATATAGCATTACAGTATGCAACGTATGTTTTTTGCATCTCGGGCAGTAAGTTCTTATTTGCTTGGGCACCTTCAACTTTCTTTCCCTCTTGTCTGTATGATGAACTAGGCTAAATACTTTGATTCAGTAACCTGAATCTTTTGTTATGTTTGGAGGGTTTAAATAGATATTTCTCGGGCCTTGAATTGGGTTCCAAGCATGTATTAGATATCGTGAGCTTTTTGTCCTAAAGGGCGAAGCCTCCAGCATCTAGGACGAGCTTTTCAGAACCCATCCTCGCTATAAATTAATGGGTTCTCATTTTGAGAGTTTTATAAGTTCTCCGTTTGCTGGGCTCTCGAGTAGTTTGCATTTTCATGTTCTATGGGGGAATATATGAGAGAGTTGGGAAATTTGTGATTTCGAAAGATTTTTGATGGTTTTATTATCGGGAGCACACAAATACTACTTACAACTCCGACATCCCCCTTCATGTTAAAAGACGATATCCACAGTTTTGGGAGCGTCAGGAGGAGGTAGTTTGGTATGTCTGTAAATACTGAGGAAATACCATATGATTTCGAGCTAGAGAGATTGGTCGAGGAGCTCAAAGGGGTGAAAAAAGTTCTCATACAACTTCCAGATGGTTTAAAAAAATATTCATACTTCATTGTTGATTCCCTCTCACGTTCGCTGGGGAATATAGAGATAATGGTATCAATAGATGGGGGATATGGAGCATGCGACTTGAAAATATCTGAAGCTAAGCTTCTAAATGCTGAAGCACTTATCCATTTTGGACATACGCAGTATTCCCTTCAAGAAGTGCCGATCGAAAGTGGGAAGTTGAGAATAATATATGTTCCAGCTTTTTATAGAGGTAGCATTCCAGAAAGTTCGGTCGACGACCTGGCAGAAGCGCTGAAGAGAGAAGGGTTACAGAGACCTTCAATTGTAGCAACTGTACAGCATATTAGACTGATTGGAGAGCTTAAAGCAATGCTAGAGAAGCGCGGCTTTCATCCTATCGTGACGAGTCCAGGAAGGCTTCTAACGGGACAAATAATCGGTTGTGATTACTCCGCAGTGATACTCTCGAAAGAAGCAGATTCTGTCGTTGTTATAACCGGGGGTCTGTTTCATTCACTAGGTGTGTCTCTTTCCTTTGAGGGGCCCGTATTTCAAATTGATCCCTATTCGGGTAGAGTGGGCGATCTGAGAAAAGATAAAGAAAGATGGCTCAAAAGAAGGTTGGCTGAAATGTATAGGGCAAGGGACTCAAGCAGGTGGGGAATAATAGTAGGGACTCTAACGGGACAGTATAGACCTTCTATAGTAGAGAGGCTGAAAAGGGAAATATCGTCCAGAGGGATGAAATATTATCTGTTCGCTTCATCCGTTCTCTCAAAAGATAATATATTGAATATTGACAGCGAAAACATTGACGCATATATCGTAACTTCTTGTCCTAGAATACCTATAGATGATTTCACGGAATCTCCGCTGCACAAGCCTGTTCTTACTCCGGGAGAAGCTATTTCAGTCCTAGAGGGGAGAATAGAAGTATATAGGTTTCCTTGGTAGGATTCATGTTTGAGAACTTTGAGTTGTGGATTTCATTTAGTTATATTTTACCATTACGTGCGTTAGAAATGGTGGTTACTCGTGTCTTCCTGTGTCAATTCATTGAATCCTTTCTATAAAAAAATCACAAACATGTTGGGGATCGTTGAAGTCTTTAGGAAAATAACTTCAGAAGAATGTAGAGAAGAGGGAGACCTTGAGACCTACCCCAAGATGATAGTTCCTAAATTTCGTTGGAAAGCATTTGCTATGAGTAAGTCCAGACTTGAGATCGTCTTGGATAAGCTTAAGAAGAAAGGAAGACCGAACTCTCGCCTTGAGCAACATAGAACTCCAGGATGGATAGCAGCAGATATGATATGGATGGCCAAGGAGAGAGGCTTCATTGATGGAGCAAAAATACTTGACCTCGGTTCCGGAGACGGAGTTCTTTGTATAGGTTCGCTGCTGGCTGGAGCCTCGAGTTGCATTTCCTTAGAGATAGATGATGAATCCATTGAGGTTCAGATTTCCAATATAAGAGAGCTAGGAATAGAGGGTCAAGTTGATGTCGTGAGGGCAGATGTTAGGTATTATCCGTTTAGAAATAATTTCTGCGATCTCGCCATTATCAATCCCCCTTTTGGGACGGTCGAGAGGGGAATCGATTTGGAATTCCTTATAGCAGCAACAAAATCCTGCAATGCAACATTAAGCCTACATCTTTCAAATGATAAGAGCAGAGACTTTATTTCCAGAGAAATGGAAAAAATAGGGAAGAAGGCAGTAATTTTGAAAACATATAAAATGGAGTTAAAGCAAATATTCGAATATCACAAGTCTAGAATCAGGAGAATAGATGTAGATCTGTATCTAGTGAAGTGATAGAAATGAGTTCGGATGAGAATATAGTTGTTCCAGGTGAGGAGTTGGCGGTCATTGAAGAGTTCTCTCCCTTATTTGGGGCATATAGCGATGAAAATGGCTACGTGAGGGCATCACTTTTAGGTAAAGTAGCAAAAGATATTTTGAATAAAGTTATAAAGGTAACACCTCTATCTTCAAGATATCTGTTCCCTTCTATAAAGGATATCGTCATCGGATATGTAGCTTATATCAAGGGAGAAATAGCGATGATCAATATACTGAGAGACGGAAATTTCAGACCACTGACAGGCCCTTTAGCCGGTTTTCTCCACATATCGCAAATTGGTGCCGAAGGGAAACACATTAGTGAGCATGTTGCTCCTGGGGATCTCATAAAGGCTAGGGTGATTTCGTCTGAAAATCCATTCCAGTTGTCAATAAAGCACCCTTCATTAGGCGTCATATTAGCATCATGCTCCGTATGCGGAGCCATCTTGAAAAGAGAAGGTGATAAGCTCATCTGTCCAAGATGTGGAAATGTAGAAAAGAGGAAAATAGCTTCCAGCTATATAAATTTAAAACTAACGGATTAATAGTTAGCATGAGAAAAGCTTCAGATACAAATTCAGCTTCATACCTCTAATTAGTTATTTTTCAAAAATTCAGTGCTTCTAGGTGAAATAACCGCCCCTGTAGATAAGTTATCCTGCCTTCACGATGAGGATTCTCTGTTTCTTCCAGGAAACTAACCTTAAACTTCTTCTCTACCTCATGGAAGGGAACTTTCGCCCCTAAAACGTCAGAAGGCTAATTCTCATAGTATTGAAAACTTCGCTATAATGCAAAAACCTTTGTTCATCATAGAACTTTTATAAACCTTCATGATTACCATAAAAGTGAAGTCTAAAGTTCGGAGATTTGGCTCAGTATCATTGTAGGGTGATTAACAGCAATTGGATTAAACGGTGAAACCTTGCTTTGGTAGTAAAGAGAAAAATAGCTATCAGAATTCCTGAAGGAGCAGATCTAGAAAAGTTTTTGGAAGAAGTAATATCCAGCATTTCCTCTCAAGAGGCTTTTTACAAAATTAAGGGCAATGTAATCGAGCTAAAAATTGTGGGCGACCCCATTAGCGTAGAAAGGAGCATAGATGCTGTTAAGAAAGTTGTTTCCAGTTTTATTCCTGATGTAAGCAGAGGAAAAATCACAGTCGTGAATCTATCTCAATCAGCAAAGACCCTAGGAGTCCCAGTACCTATAGATTCTTTCAAGGTTCTTCTGAAAATATTGAACGTAGAAGTTGACAGCGGAAAAGAGGAAGTTATAATACACGAAAGCATTGAACGTGTTCGGGAAATTGCCGGAAATTTTTTCGCTAATTTAAAGGCTTCAAGAACGATGGCTTCTGGAAAGGCAGCAGAGTTGATAGCTGTATTGAGCACAGCATATGAAGCTCTTCCAGATGAAATATTGGAAATCGGAAAGAAGCTTGAAGCATTTAAAGATGAGGGAGGAAAAGCTTACCTAGCTATCGGCTGGGATGAAGCTCTTAAGTCCATTCAGAATGAACTCACTTGACTCCAATTTTATATTGGCTCTCTCTTACTAACCACGAAGCGAGGCTTTTATATGTAAAAGTTAAAAAGGGATAGTGGATATAAAACGTTTTACTAGCAAATTTAATGATCGATTGTAGTGAGCCAGCAAGCTAAGTATCCGAAAACATGATTTGATTAGAAGGGGGATTGAAGCTGATGCCAGGAGATTTAAAGTATAACGTGAAGAAGAGAACCGATACGGAAATAGAACTGGAGATCATTGGCGAAGATCACACGCTCGGAAACCTGCTAGCTAAAAGAATACTGGAAGAGAAAGGAGTACTCATGTCTTACTACAGGATTGAACATCCATTAAAAGAGAGCATTATCCTCTATGTGAAGACGGATGGAAGCATTACTCCCTTAGAGGCAATAAGACGAGCTCTGCGAAACACCATTTCGCAAATTGATTCCATAGGTGCCGAAATTGATTCCAAACTCAAAGAGGCTAAAGCCTGAGAGTAGGATCCTGGAGTTGCTTTTCAAAGAAGGATATGTAGTTGGGTTCGTCACAAGAGGAGAAAAAGTAGAACATTTCCTAGCAGATTTCAACGATAGGGGTTTCATAGACAGGCTTGGGAGCAGAGGATTCATAAAGGAAGTGAGAAAAGTGCTAGTTAGTGGGGATGTACCTCAGGAATTCAAGGGTATGCTTGGAGCGGAAAACGTCGAACAGTTGCCCCATGAACTAATTCTTTTCAAAATTTTGGAAGAACTAAATTTTCTTTTGTCTGGTGAACAATAATGAAATTCTGTCCGAAATGTGGAACTCTAATGCAGCCTAGAAGAATAAATGGCATAAATTATTTGGTGTGTCCCAAATGCGGATACAAGGAGGAAGTTTCCTCTTCGCAACCTACGTACAAAGTAGCCAATAAGATCAAGCACACCGTTAGAGAGAAGTCTATAGTCATCGAAAATGACAAGATACCAGAAACGCTTCCTAAATTGAAAGATGTCGTATACTGTCCAAAATGCGGTCACAATGAGGTGTACTACTGGACAATGCAGACAAGGGCTGCCGATGAGCCTCCTACGAGATTTTACAAATGCGCAAAGTGCGGTTATGTCTGGAGAGAGTATGAATAAGTTGCAGCTGATCTTTGCTGTAGGAGATCCGAACGCAGAATCAACGATAGTGAGTTTTTATTTATGGACCAGGGCCTTTTCACGAGTTCTGCTATTGAAAAATTTGTTATCTAAAGCTGGGATGATGCTGCAAAAATACCTTATAAATATAAAAGTCAGTCCAACAAAACCTCAAATTGAAGGATGGTGAATAATGAGGCTCAAATTTTCTGAAGCATCTGTATGGAGAGAAATCATTCAAGGTGCAAGCAAACTGATAAAAGAAATTACGGTATTGGCTGGGGAAGAAGGAGTAAGAATGAGAGCGCTTGACCCGAGCCATGTGGTCCTCGTAGACATATTCTTTCCTCGAGATTCATTAGAAGAATACGAATCTAATGGCGAGAGCTTTGGGTTGGATCTAGAGAGCTTTGTCGAGATTATTAGGAGAGCCCGCAAAGATGATGCTTTAATTCTCGAGCTTGTAGGAGATAAGCTGAGAGTTCTCTATTCGGGGAAGTTCCAGAGGGAATTCTTGGAACCCACGACTGAGCCAAGTTTCAAAGACCTTCCTGAACCAAAGATAGATTTGAAAGCGGAAATCAGATTAGTTCCCGAGCTACTAGTTGAGTCTATCGAAGACGTTGAAATTGTTAGCGATAGTGTAACATTTGAAACCAATAATGACCTCTTTCGTGTTGTTGGAGAAAGCGAAATAGGCTTTGCCAAAGTAGAACATAAAGTTGGTGACGAAGGAATCATATCAATTCAATCAGAGGATTCTCAAAAGAGTACATATGGAATAGAATTCTTCACTGATCTCTTAGGACCTGTAAAGAGCGCAGATGTAGCTATATTGAATTTCTCCAGTGATATGCCTGCAAAGCTCACATTAGAGCTTCCACAGGGAGCAAGGTTGGTAACGTTTGTTGCGCCGAGAACATCCTAGAGAGAAATCGATCGGTTGGATAAAAAAGAAGCTGATAGAGTACTATTCAAGCAATGTCTTTGAGCTTCCAGATAACTTGTCGTCTAGAGAGTTTGCTGTTCAGCCCTTGACGACGCAATCATACATAAGACACCTTTCTTTCAAGTCTGAGAGGGAGCTCAGAGATTATATCCTAAAAAATCCTCCGCTGCACCTCTATTATTCTTCAGCTTTGTACCTCTTTCCAGAAGTTAGGGAAATGGAGAGTAAAGGCTACATAGGTAGTGAGTTGATTTTCGACATAGATGTCGATGAATTGTCAAGTTGCCGTCTCATGGAGCAGCTTCACGTGTGTCTTGACTGTGGACATTTGATGTATGGAAACAAGATCAAAAAATGTCTCAAGTGTGGCAGCCAAAACGTCGTGGAAGCCTCACCAGTTTCCGATGAATGCATGAAAAAAGGAGGAGAAGCTGCTCTCATGCTTGCTAGAATACTAAGGAAGGATTTTGGGTTCGATGAAGTGAGAATCTACTTCTCTGGAAATAGGGGATTTCATGTCAGACCTCTCTGCGATGATGAATGCCTCAAACTGAACGGAGAAGAAAGGAGGGAGATCGTGGATTATATAAAGGGGGTCGGTTTGGATCTGGACAAAATAGCTGGTTTCGGCAAAAAAGAATGGCTAGTTCCTTCACCCGATGAGCCTGGATGGAGGGGTAGAATAGGAGAAGCGATTTACAACAAGTTCGGTATTAAATATGGGGAAAGGATAACATGGAGTGAGCTACAGAAGAAGGCAGATGTTCAGGAGCTTAAGTCCTATATTTCCAGTGCAACTGTCGAAATAGACGAAAAAGTTACAGTGGACGTGCACAGGTTGATTAGAATACCGGGATCCATAAACGGCAAACTTGGTCTTCCAGTCATCAAATTAAATGAAGCAGATCTCAGCAACTTTTCTATAAGATGCGAGCTATCTCCATTTAAAGAGAAAGTTAAGGTTAAAATGAATGTCACTATAACTGATAAAACGATAATGGGAGTTAAAATGAGCGTTTATAAAGGAGAGGAAGAAGAGATCCCTGGATGCTTGGCTTTCCCATTCATCTTAAAGGGACTGGCTGATGTGAGCTGATGGAAATGGAAGAAGAGCTCGCTTTAACGTTGGTAAAGGGGGCAATGAAAGGTTCATTGGATGTCATTTCTATAAGGAAGAAAGTCATGGCGGAAATTGCTGAACTGTGCTATCAGGATGGAAGGTCAGATGCTAAAGAAAAGTTCCTCGATATCTGCATCAAGGCCATAGAAAATGGAGAGAAGCTGTTAGGAATTATTGGAGGATGTCTAGGAAAAAAGGGGCTAGCATCCAAGGATGTTTTATCTCTTTCTTCAGTCGTACAGCAGTCTTCAGGAAAGGAACTTTCTTGGCTATGGACATTTGAAAAAGGCTCATTCGAAATATTTACTGCTCCATTGAAGGAAGCATCATATTTGATAGTTTTGGGGAAAGCGAAAACTATCCCTTCGATCAAACTGGTTGCATATAAATCTTGATATTTTTGCCAGTATCTTCCTCGTACTTGAACACTGAGCTTTTGTTCCAGTTCCTCGGGGCTCAGAAGGACGAAATTTCCGCTGTGAGCACCTTCAAAAAAGTATCGTTCACTTCCACTTCAATATCAATAATCCACTAAAAATAAGTTTCAGGAAAGGATATTAAAACCGGTTCTCAAGTTTCTGTGGGGGAAGTAGGATTGGAAGAGTTCAACATACCAAAAAGCCATCCAAGATACAAAAGCCTGCTGGAAAGAGAGCTGATAGTGAGGGGATTCAAAGAGGGGCTTGTGGTACCTCAAGGACTTATAGCTCATGGTAGGGGAGAAGCTTTCGATTACATAATTGGAGAGAGAACTATTCCTGAAGCGGCACATGCCATCGATGTTTCTGTTGCTTATCTTCTACTTGCGAAGCACCCAGTCATATCCGTCAACGGTAATACTGCTGCTTTGGCTCCAAGGGAGATCGTTGATCTGTCCAAGGAAACAGGGGCAAAGATCGAGGTCAACCTTTTCTATAGAACTGAGGAAAGGATTAAGAAAATTATTGAGCATCTGAAGAAGTACGGAGCTAGTGAAGTATTAGGAGAAAAGTATATAGAAGGGGTACCTGGCTTAGAGAGCGAGAGAAGGAAGGTGGATCCTGAAGGGATATATAAAGCAGATGTTGTACTCGTTATGCTTGAAGACGGAGACAGGACAGAATTCTTAAAGTCTATGGGGAAAACAGTTATAGCAATAGACCTGAACCCTTTTTCTAGGACAGCTAAGATGGCCAGTGTCACGATAATGGACAACGTAACAAGAGCTCTTCCCTTGATGGTGGAAAGGGCAAGAGAGATGAAAGCATGGGGAAAAGAAGAGCTGGGAAAACTGACTTCAGAATATAACAATTCAGTTAAGCTGTCCCAGTATGTTGAATATATCATGAAAAGGCTCAGCGAGGAGGCTGAAAGACTTCGAGAATAAGGAAGAAGACTTTTATCTGAATTCCCCCATCAGAGACTTCCAAATAATTTATTGATTAAATCTGATGCGAAGCCCTTCTTCCATTATTCTATGTTTTCTGGCATTACCGAATTTTGCCTTCATATTTTCATATATGCTATCAGTTTCTCCTTTATCTGCAACGACTACTACCAGCCCTTTTTTCACAAAGTATCCCAGAGGATCCTGTTTTTTCAAAATACTTGAAAGCTCCCTATCGAGTTCCTCGCTCATCATACCAACCCTCATGCTGAAGCTCCTTCCCAACTCAACTAGTTTCTCTATAGATGGATCGCTGAGGAATTCTTCATATGCTCTCGTACCTTCACTCTCGAGGGAATCAGCGAGCCTCCGAAGCATTACAGAAGTACTCATCTTGCTAATTACCGATGTGATTACTGTGTATTTCTCTAAATCGGTCACAATGCTGTCTACCACAGAGTAACCAGGAGCCCCTGGGGTGAGCCTCAGAACTACTCCCCTTCCTCCACAGATCGCACTCACGTCTCCCAGACCGGTCCCAGACTTCACATCTGCTATATGGGCTAATCGGCAAATTTCTCCTATTGTGGGTTTTCCTGAAATATGCATTAGGGATGCAAATGAATATGATAAAGATAAAGTGGCACTAACTGAATACCCTACAGAGTGCGGAAGGGGATCTTTATAGCTGAATGGGATGCTCTCTCTCAATCCAAGGATCCTTTCTATAGCAGTTATCTGTTTGGGTTTACTTATAAATGGGAAAGATTCACTGGGGTAGCACGATTTAGCAACTGGAGAGATCAAAAAGCCAGCTCCAACGGACCCGGTCTCGAGGGTTTTTCTGCGATATGATGGCAACCAAAAAGCAGAAATATGATGAGAAAACTCAGCGCATACCTTCATTTCTTTTGCCAACTCGCATGTCCCTCACAATGTCCAATATTTTCCTTGCTACAAATCTCTTCAGCGTCTTTTCTATTTTCAGAACGCTACCGTCCCTTTTTACTATGATAGTCTCGTTGTAATCGCTTGAAAAGCCGATATCTTTTCTTGAAACGTTGTTAGCTACTATCATATCAGCATCATATTTACGAAGCTTAGCTTCCGCCGCTCTCTTCAACTCTTCATCGCTGTCAACAGTTTCTGCGGCAAAGGCTACCAGAATAGATCCTTTCTTCCTCCTGCTTATTTCTTCTATAACCTTAGGAGTAGGTTCGAGTGCCAAGTTAAGTACAGAGTTGCTCGGTATTTTCCTCTCTTCTGAATAAGTTGGTCGGAAATCAGCGGGAGCAGCAGCCATTATTATTGCATCTGGAGAGAAGGCTCCCATCTCACTCAGAACAGAGTTCAAGAGCTCATTTGTTGTCTCAACAGCAATTCTATTCCTTATTGCTCTTAACTCATCAGAAATAATTGGTCCATGAATCAGAGATACGTTGGCTCCTCTGTACATAGCCTCTATTGCGATCGAGAGACCCATCTTTCCTGAGCTCGGATTACTGATGTACCTGACGGGATCCAGGTACTCCCTCGTAGGTCCCGAAGTGACTAAGATTTTCATTCCCTTTAAGTCTTCTCCCCTCGACAGCAAAGCTTCAACGTGCCATGAAAGTTCCCAGCCCTCGGGAAACTTCGCCTTATCTCCTTCTATGATAGGATCGTGGAATATGACTCCAAGCTTTTTCAGTTTCTCACTGCTTTCTAAGTACTGAGGCGATTTCATCAATTGGATGTGCATAGTAGGAACAACGATTACGGGCTTTCCTGCACCCATGAAAGAAAGCGCAACTAGAGTGACTGGGGAGTCGGCTATTCCATATGCTAGCTTGGAAACTGTATTTTCGGTGGCTGGGGCAATCAACATCGCATTGCAAGCTTCTGAAAGGGATATGTGCCCAACTTCTCCCCCGAAGCGTCCATAGTATACTGGATTACCTGTAGCCCACTGAAAGAGTTCTGGAGATACAAGCCTTGTTGCTTCCTCGCTCATAACCACATGAACCTCGAGCCCATTCTTCATCAGAGTTCTTGCTACATCAACAGATCTATATAGAGAAACGCTTGAGGTAACTCCGAGGACTATGCACTTGCCAATTAACTCTTTCGATTGTTCTCCAATTATCTTCTTTGAAGGGTGCTCGATATTCTTGTAGGTAAAGGGTTCTTCCAATTCGACCGTTCCGAGGAGATCCCTCCTCATGTCATCCTTCATTCCAGAGCAATTAATGATTTTTACGTTGAGTAAACTACTCCACCCTCAAGGATGGTATATCTGGT
>POCB01000162.1 GCA_002899805.1 Fervidicoccus sp. | reverse complement strand
GTGGTTCACATTTTTTATCTGGGGGGTGTGAACTATTGAGTGAACTCAATCCCTCTTCTAGTTCTTCCCCCAATTGGTTCACGAGGATCGATGTTAGAGGGATCTCTAGTGATTCTAGGAGAGCTATTCTTCAGTGTGTAAAGGACAAGCTTGGCTTCAGTAAGGCGGTCGAGGTCCTCGGGATCTCGAAGGGAGCCATGTTCAATTACCTCCACGGGCTAAGGAAGATCCCTGAGGAAGTGATTTTGAGAGCTCTACCACATTTATCCGAGAGCGAGTTTAGAGAGGTTATTGCGAGTATTGATAGATTGAGGAGCTATGGAATCATCAGAGGCGATGGATCAATTGATTACTCACTTATACTACAAGCAATAGCATTGGCTCACAGAGATGAATACTTGAAACAAGCAATGCTCAGGTTCGTGGTCGAGAACTTCAGAGAGGACCTCAGAAAGATGCTAGGTGTATCATACGTTCACATCAAGTTCACGTGGGATAAGAGCTTCGAGGAGTTCCTGATGGAGAGGAAGAAGAGGAGGAAGGTGAGGGATCCTGAGACAATAAAATACTACAGGAACTTGTTTAAGAAGTATCTCGAGGGTAGAGAACTCAGCGAGGATCTAGTCGATTTCGTGTTGAATCACAGTAATAAGTGGCTCAGGAATGTGTTTAGACATTATATTCAGTACCTGTATCATAGGAGAGCTGTTAGTCCAGAGATCTATGGTTGGTTGATGGAGGTAGTGCCCTCCAGGAGCTACAAGCTTGATGTCAGGCCCTACCCGATCAACCCCGAGGACCTCGCTAAAACAATGGAGTTTCTGAGGACTAACCACGAGAAGTACTATCTAGTGTACAAGATAATGCTCGAGGGCGGGCTGAGACTGTCTCACGCACTAACGCTTATCGAGACTTTTAACTCGGGTGAGGTTATCGAGGTACCGGGTGTTGGCCTAGAGACTAAGAGACTTGTATGCCTCCACGACAAGGGCTTCTGCAGGTACTACCTGGGCATAAGGGATACAGCTAAGCCGTGTGAATGGGTCTATTTCTCACTCGATACACTCAAGCTACTAGAAAGGTATGAGGGGTCTGAGATTAGCAAGCGGGCTGTAGAGAAATTTGTTCGCGGTCACGGTTTATTGGCTCCCAAGTATATGAGGAAAGCTTCTTGGAGATTAATGATACAGGTCATGAGTAGAGAGGTGGCTAGATTTATTCAATCAAGGTTTGGTGAGTTAAAGGTTAGTGAGGCTAGATACGAGGATCTCCTGAGTGAGGCCGACATGTACTACCCAAGCTACATAGACCATTTGAGGAAAAGCATTCACGTAGCATCTATTGATAAGAGCTAGAAGCCTCACACCTACATACGCCGGAGGCCGCCGCCTGTTTAACAAAACACCTTTTTTGTCTGCATTTACTAGAAGCA
>POCB01000034.1 GCA_002899805.1 Fervidicoccus sp. | reverse complement strand
ACCTATACCGCCGATATCCTCAGGCAAGCCCTGCTCATGGGTAGCGAGTCCAGCAGCTCAGCCATACTCAAGGACCTCGGGATCCTCGCTCTCACTGCCCTAATACTGCTCGCCGTGGGGGTCTTCGTCGCCAGCAAGACTCTCAGGAAGGAGTGAGCTTTTTTACGATCATCTTTAAGAGCTTCCCTTCCACTTTCAAATGTCACTGAGAATTGGGATGCTCTACCATGGGAATAAATTTCTTCGAAAGGCTCTGGAGCTTGAGGAGGAAGCTCCTCCTGCTCTACCTCTCCTCCATCTACAGGTTCTATCCAGCCAGCAGGAGCTTCGATGAGTACAGGATAGCGGAGGAAATTGGAAAGGAGATGAACTGCAGAAAGGTCCTGGACCTGGGTTGCGGGAAGGGGAACTTGGGGAAGATCCTCGATCCCCCGGACTTATACCTAGGTCTCGACTTATCAGAAATTTTTGAGCTCGATGGAAGGAGGAATTACGTGAAGGGAAGCATGGAGCTCCTCCCCCTAAGGCAGGATGAGCCATTCGACTGCGCTTTCTTCATCAACTCCGTCTTCTACTCCGATTGGAAGAAGAGCATCCTCGAGGCATCGAGAGCTTCCAGAGCAATGGTCCTCATAGATATTGACAAGAAATACCCGCACATATGGCTCCTCGACTTCCTCGAGGGAAGTATTAGGAAGAGACCCCACGACATTAAGGAAGAAATGGAAAAGATGGGGTTCGAAACGATCGTGGAGAAAGGGGGGAGCACGTTCGCCCTCGTCTTCAGGAAAAGGGAACGAGATCTCTGATCTTCATCGCAAGAATATCCTCTCTAGGTCTCCAGCTATCCTTACCCTCGGATTCCCGCTTCCCTTGAGGAGCTCCTCCTCCGTTATCCTGATGTCGTGGAACTTCTCGTCTATGTGGTTCAAGATGAGCAGCTCGTTCCCGAATTCTCTCGAGGCTATCAGAGCGTGCCTAGCCGTGCTGTGCCCATACTTGATGCATAGCTCCTCGTACCTGTCATCGCACGTAGCTTCGTGAACCATGACTCTGACTCCATTCATTCCCTTGAGCCCAGGGCAAGGCTCCACAGTATCTGAGGAGAACCCTATGCTCAGATCTCCATGATCTATCCTCAACCCATAGCTAGGGAGGACGTGACAAGCCTCCATCACTTGGAGCTTCGCCTCCCCCACCTCAGCTTTCTTCCCCCCAGTGGCTGTTTCTATCTGCAGGGGGAAGTTTATGTTGGTGAAGAGGTGCGGAGCCACAGTCCTTATCGCTTCCTCTATACCATTTGGCCCTATTATTCTGAAAGGTCTCTTCCTCCCTTCCATGTGCGCCTGGAATATGAGCTCTGGGAGGCCTAGGAAGTGATCCATGTGCATGTGGGTTACAAAGGCTAGATCTATGTCCGCCAGAATGCCTCTGTCGCTCAGCCTGTAGTGGCA
>POCB01000048.1 GCA_002899805.1 Fervidicoccus sp. | reverse complement strand
TGGTCCCAGCCTGGTCCGTCGGGAGTGCTATCAACTTTTAATATCAATTCTTTTGCTCCCTCAGGGATAGCTATCTCAATAGGATATGGTTCATCTCCTCCCTTCAAAACCGGAGTTCTAATCAATTCCTTGCCTTCTATTTCCACGCTGAACACGACGCTCCCCCTGAATCCTTGTGTATCAAAGTTATTGTCAATACCAACGAAAGCCTTAAAGATGCCCGCTTCTTTCGGCAACTTCACCCTTATTTCGCTATTGGCGTGAGTTCCCAATCCCCGAGCAAACGATGTTCTGCCGATTTTCAAAGGCGTGTTCATACAGGATTCTCCAAAGCTTAAAAGGGCAAAATCCTGTCTTATCAAATTCAATTCCAAGGGAGGAGGAAAAGGTCTCTCGCCAGCGAAGGAAAAGGCAGCCCAATTGATGGTTTTTCCTATTTGTTGCTTTAAATTAGCCATAGCCCAGCCTCCTTCAAAGAGGATTAAGTATAAAACAAGTAAGAGAAGCAGACGGCGATTCATAGGTGCTAACATATCCTTGACGCAAATTGTAGTTCAATTTTAGCATTGTAGCAAGGAGGGAAATTATGATGAGAAAAAATTTGATGGTAGGTCTTTGCATTCCATTTGTTTTGTTGCTCGTTATCAGTTATGTCTATCTGCCGGCTAAATCTTCTCCAAACAAGGAGAGTTTTATGGTTCCTATGAGGGATAGGGTGAGGCTTGCTACTGATGTCTATTTACCGGAAGGCAATGGTTCCTTCCCCGTTATTCTCATTCGCACACCTTACGACAAAAATGCGCTATCAACCATAGGGATGGAAGGTGCCCAGAAAGGTTATGCAATGGTTATTCAAGATACAAGGGGAAGATATGCCTCAGAGGGGGCAAATTTGCCCTTTGAGAAGGATGCGCAGGATGGATATGATACGGTTCAATGGATTATAAGACAGAAATGGTGCAACGGGAAAATTGGCACTTGGGGTGGTTCCGCCCTAGGAATAACCCAACTGCTTTTGGCAGGAACTGGCGTGAAATATATCACAGCCCAGCACATAACGGTTGGTGCTCCAAGCCTTTATCAGGATGGTGTTTATACTGGTGGAGAATTTCGCAAATCTCTATACGGTGATTGGCTTCGCTTGGCGAGATTTAATCCCATCGCCTATGACATCGTCAGGAAACATCCCACCTACGATATTTATTGGCAATCTATGGACATAAGCGATAAGTATCAAAATGTAAATTCTCCCGCTGTCCACATCGGTGGATGGTTTGATATATTTGCTCAAGGAACGATTAACGCTTTTCTGGGTTATCAAGGGAAAGGTGGTCCATCTGCAAGGGGAAAACAAAAGCTCATTATGGGTCCATGGACACATTCTGTCTTCAGTGAAAGAGCAGGCGAATTAACTTTTCCAAACGCTAAAAATCCACCCACAACCTACTATGATGCTTGGAAA
>POCB01000265.1 GCA_002899805.1 Fervidicoccus sp. | reverse complement strand
GGCGGCACACCGCGAAATAGTACGGTCTGCACCATGAAGACCTGCAGTTGTCATAAATGGTACAAAAAAATTATAAAGCTTTGCTTGAAACAGAAAGATGGAGCTATGCGAAAATGTCCCCCCTTACAGCTTTCATTCTAGTTAACACAAAGATTGGAAAAGAAGGCAATGTATCGCAAAAAATAGATGAATTAATTAAAAATATGGGAGATATCAAAGGGGGTAAGGTCTATTCTCTCTTCGGAGAATACGACATGATTGTTGTTGTGGAAGCCGAAGATATAGAAACTATCGATAAGTTCGTTACTGCAGTGAGAAAGTTGGATGACGTTGTTAGGACAACTACCCTCGTATCGAGCGATTAGCAATTGAGGGTTAAACAAACATAAACAGGTCTATATGGTTTCTCTCAATAAATATTGACTTGCTGAAAATATTAGTCGATTCTTTCGATGTTTATATCGTTCTCTATGTGGCGTCCATTTATTCTATATAGCCAATCGTAAAGCTTGACGTGAAACATTCCTGGCGTCTGAGCTTCTTTCGCTGCTTCGATCGATGCTGCTTTGAAAGCTGCCATACCAGCAATCGTTCCGATAAGTGGATCTTCAACAGCTATGAATGCGCCGACAATAGCGGAAACCATACAACCTAGACCTGTCACCCTATCTATCACATTTTTTACGACATCCACCTTCCCCTTTATTGCATAAGTCTCCTTTCCATTACTGACAAAATCTACCGGTCCAGTGATCCCAACAACGACTCCATATTTCAGAGCCACCGTTTTTGCTAGTTCCTTGCCTCTTTCCGCATCATATACGGCTGAATCAACTCCCTTAGTCTTTCCGAATTCTCCAGCCAGCGAGAGTATTTCCCCAAAGTTTCCTTTTACCACCTTGACAGCTCCTGTCTCTAATATCATCGAAGAAGTTTCTGTCCTGAGTTTCGTTGCCCCTGCTCCAACAGGATCTAGAACAACGGGCTTGTTCATTTTCTTCGCTAATTTAGCAGCCATGAGCATCGAGTAGATCCATTGGCTATCTAAAGTTCCGATATTAATAACCATAGAATCTGCGAGCGCTACCAATTCGTTCAGCTCTTCGGGAGAGTGGGCCATTATAGGTGAAGCTCCAATCGCTAGTAGAGCATTAGCAGTGGTATTCATGACCACATAATTG
This sequence comes from Fervidicoccus sp., assembly GCA_002899805.1. GTDB lineage: Archaea > Thermoproteota > Thermoprotei_A > Sulfolobales > Fervidicoccaceae > ARK-14. Next base: position 11,946 of record POCB01000265.1, on the reverse strand, counting down.
GTTATGTTATGAACTAGAGGTCTTTTTGCTCTTAATTTTTCAAGAGAGTCCCATAGCCGCTCCATTATCATTCACCTATAATTTGATAATTATGCTTAATATAAATAATTTATTGCTGAATTGAACCAAGCATATAAGTGGCTTAGATGTTCTATAACTTTCCCACAATTGTAAAAACTTAATTGCTCAAAATGGCAAAAGTAATGTGAGTTGTTGTGTCATATCTCTACTATTGTGCGAGCTGATAAAAATTGGTCGAACTAATAAGGATTGAAGGCGTCTCAATAAAGCAGACGGGAACAAAGGCCAACAGTTACTCTGTACGGGTCTTCATAAAAAATGTTGGAGACGAAACGGCTGAAGTTAATAGCATATATGTTTTCAACATATATGGTAATGTTTATTGTGCTGAAGTCTTTGAGCTCAAGCTATCTCCTGGGGAGGTTGGCTCCATATCCATGGAGTGTGAACTTGAGAAGATGGCCCAGTATTTCGTTAAAGCTTCCACAAAGAAAGGGTATGAATCTCTCTATTCTATTTCAATTTAGCTAGGATATTTCATTAATTATCTTCACAGGAGATTTCTCAGTAAATTCATGAGTATTAACGATATTGGAGAAAGTCAGTATAATCCAGAACCAATTTCGGAACGAGGTTATTAGAAGAGAAAGTTTAAGTAATTAATGGCTTTGAGCTAAAAAGCATCTGCAGAGGGAGAATTAGAGTGGCTGAAAATAGAAAAGCTGATCTCCTAAGTCCAGGAAATTTTGTTAGAATATTCACAAAAAGCGGTATGGTTCTTGAAGGTCTTATCCTTCAAAGATACGAAATATTCGATCCAGATTACATAACGCTCAAATTGGACAATGGATACAACATAGGAATAAGAATTGAGAATATATCACGAATAGAAGAACTGCATGGAGCAGAAAGGCGGCATACCGTTGAATTTGTTCCCGAGTCTTTCCAGGCAGAAGTAAAGAAGGGAAAGAGAATACATATCTTGGCAACTGGGGGAACAATTGCTAGCAAAATAGACTACCTTACTGGTGGAGTGACGCCTATACTTAAGACCGAAGAATTGCTGGAAGTTATTCCAGAGCTCAGAAGCATTGCTGATTTTTCAAGTGAAGTGTTAATGAGCATCTTCAGCGAAAATATGAATCCAGCTCGCTGGGAGAACATTTCGAAAAGAGTCTATGAACTATTGAGGGAAGAACCCGACAGAAGCATACTCATTACCCATGGAACAGATACTCTTGGGTACACAGCTGCCGCACTGAGCTTCTCCATTGGTTCTCCTTCATCTCCTATAGTTCTTTTGGGATCTCAGAGAAGCAGTGATAGACCAAGTAGCGATTCAGCCTTCAATCTGATAGCAGCATCTCTCTATGCAAAGGAGGGCCCTTGCGAAGTTGCTGTTGTAATGCATGGAGAGAGCGGAGATTCATATGCCCTTGCTCATAGAGGCACGAGAGTGAGAAAGATGCACAGTAGTAGGAGAGATGCTTTCCAAAGCATCTCCTCAATCCCAATAGCTAAGATTGAGCCTCGATCTGGAAAAATAACCTTTCTCAGAGATGATGTGAGGAAGTGCGATAGTGTGGATAAAGGAAAAATGAATGAAGAGCCGAAGTTGAAGTTTTCCGATAAGATTTTTCTATTAAAATTCTTCCCTGGTATGCCAGGAGATGTAATAGACTTCCTTGTGGAGAAAGGGTTCAAAGGGATCGTAATAGAGGGGACGGGGCTCGGACATGTTAGCGAAAATGTCATCGAGAGTATAAGGAATGCTGTTGAAAGAGGCACCATTGTAACAATGACCACGCAGTGTCTGTTCGGTTCAGTAAATCTCAACGTCTACAGTACAGGAAGATTGCTTCAAAAAGCCGGAGTAATAGGTTTGGGAAATATGCTTCCTGAAACTGCTTATGTGAAGCTTTCTTGGGCACTCGGGAACTTCGGTGAAGAAGAAGCTAGGAATATCATGCTCAGAAATATAGCGGGAGAATATGAAGAGCGTGAGCTGATGTCTTTCTACCCCAGGTGGTATCACGGGGAGGTGTAATTATAATGGAGGCTCAGAACGATTGGAAGAAGCTTGGACTGAGAGTCGGGCTGGAGATCCACCAACAGTTGAAGACTTCTAAGAAGCTTTTCTGCAACTGCCCTGTTACTTTAGTTGAAGGAGGGATGGAAGATGTTTTTGAGCGGAGCTTGAGACCTACCAGAAGCGAGCTAGGAGAGGTAGACATAGCTGCCTATTTTGAGTGGCAGAAAGGGAGGATCTATGAATATCATGCTCCAAGGGAAGCGTCGTGCTTGGTAGAGGCCGATGAAGAGCCTCCGCATATGCTCAACAGAGAGGCAGTTGAGATAGCTCTTGGAATTGGTATGGCTATGAATTCGAATCCTGTTGATGAGATACATGTCATGAGGAAAATCGTCATAGATGGATCCAATACAACCGGTTTTCAGAGAACAGCTCTAGTAGCATTAGGAGGAGAAATCAATGTCAATGGAAAAAAGATCGGAATACAGACTATCTGTGTCGAGGAAGATGCGGCGAGAAAGGGAGAAGATAGAGATAGAGTATCTTCCTACATTCTCGATAGGCTTGGAATACCCCTTATAGAGATATCAACAGCCCCGGACATACAGAGCCCAGAAGAGGTTTCCGAAGTAGCTTCGTGGATTGGAACTCTTCTCAGACTGACTGGAAAGGTTAGGAGAGGAATCGGTACTATAAGACAAGACCTCAACATATCAATAGCCGGTGGCGAGAAGGTCGAGATAAAGGGAGTGCAGGAGCTTGATCTACTACCGAAGGCAGTCGCTCTAGAAGCTATGAGGCAGAAGAGGTTATTGGAACTGAGAGAGGAACTCAGGAGAAGGGGGATTGATAAAGAAGATATAATTTTCACTCCAGTCGATGTGACAAACATCCTCAAATCTTCGAAGAGCAAGGTCGTCGAGAAGAATCTCTCCAAACCAGGAGGAAAGGCTCTCGCAATCTTGTTGAAGAAATTCAAGGGAATGCTCGGCTATGAGCTTCAACCTAACAGGAGGTTTGGAACTGAATTGGCGGATTACGCAAGATTCTACGGAGATGTAAAGGGGCTCTTCCATGGGGATGAGCTACCCGGCTATGGAATTACGGAAGATGAGGTGAGAAAAGTATACGATGCTCTGGGAGGTGACCCTGAGAAAGACAACTTCATTCTAATAGTAGACGAAGAAGAAAAGGCGCTCAAATCACTGAAGGCAGTTGTAGAAAGAATACGAGCGGCTTTCGATGGGGTTCCAAGAGAGACGAGGGCGGTTCTTCCTGATGGAACAAGCAAATTCATGAGACCACAACCGGGTGCGGCTAGGATGTATCCTGAGACTGATATTCCCCCCATCCCAGTAACAAAGGAGATTTTAGAAAAAGCGAAAGCACTGAAACCTCCTACTCCAGAAGAAAAGAGGAAGTACTATGAGGAACATCTAGGACTCAGCTCAAATCTCGCAGAACAGCTGGTTGGAAGCGAGCAGCAAGAGACTTTCGAAAGGCTCTACGAGCGTCTACATGGAAGTGTCGATGCCACAACAATCGCATCTCTCCTTCTCGTTCATATGATTTCTATAAAGAGAGAGGGCTTTTCTATCGAAAAGATCGGTGAGGAAAAATTGTTCCGCGTTCTCGAACTTTTCTCGGAGGGCAAGATAGCGAAAGAAGCTATCCCAGAATTGATTAAGCTCCTGGCTCAGAGACCTGAAGCGGATCCTCTGGAACTAGCGCAAAAAGCGGGGCTTCTCACTATGAGCGAGGAAGAAGTGAGGGCGATCGTCAAAAGAATAATACGAGAAAACGAAAGAATAATAAAAGAAAGAGGGGAAAGAGCTAAGTCGTTGCTGATGGGGGCTGCCATGAAGGAGCTAAGGGGAAAGGCCCAGGGTAGCCTCGTTTCTAGGCTTATAGATGAAGAATTGAGCAATTATTTGAAGAAACAGGTTTGAGCGTCGGACAAATGCCTTTTCCTCACCGTTCAGTCCTTGCCCCACCTCATCCGCCCGAAATATTGTAGTAATGACTGGAAAATATTTCTTCTTTTTTGTCAACTTTTGCCAGAAGATGATAATATAGCTCTCTTCACATCAGATATCGGAGCATTAGTCCTTATTCCCTTTCTATCGAAGTGAGTTCTCGATGCTGAGTAGCCCATTTGCTTCAGAGCCTCTATGAGTTTTTGAAAGCGTGGTACATTGACCTTCAACGAAGAACAGATTTCATCTACTCTATAGTAACCTAGAGCTTCAATGTCCATTTCCCCCATTATGGATGAGATAGCTGCGCTTGTTTCAGGCAAGATACCATCATGTGCTATCGATTCCTCCTTCATGAGTAAAACGAAGTCTCTGTTCCACATTTTCCCTATCCATAGAGGTCCTACCATTTTTTTGCATCCCCCTTCAGGAACATCACCCAGCGGAATTGCTGAAGTTAAGGCTCCCTCCTCGTTAATACAGAGGAATCCCAAACGTTTGGCAGCATTCACGGAACCAGATTTGCTTCTCTCTACGCGAAATAAAGCCTTAATGAAATGCTCTCTATAAAAAACAAAAAGAGGCTCAACTTCCCTCTCAAGATAGGAAGCGGCTCTCACAAAAGACCCAATGAGAACTCTGGCACCGACTTCCTTAGAAAATTGTGTTTCATATATTCGCGCCCCATATCTTCTCAATGCAGTATCTCCATATCTTCCTGTCAACGCCCCCAAATCTGTGGCTGTGAGACTCACAAATGCTCTCTTTCCTATCGATTTGATAGCAGAATCGAAATAGTATATTGGGCTACCATACGGATCTATATCTACCGAATCAACAGGAACTTGATCGCTATCTAGTTTCAACATGAACAGTCTAGCATCGCTCCTTTCTGAGAAAAGTCTAGTTTGAGCATTGTTGAGTTCGGCGTTTCTCCTGCAATAATCTATTGCCAATGAATCTATGTCTGAAGCATAAGCGAAGATGTCATCGCTTAAAGTCTCCAAAAGGACCCGAATGGACCTAACGCAAATTCCCGAGAGAGGTTCCACAAATGTCCTTGTTCTTTCACCCATTTTCTGATATGCTCTCAGCCCAAGTATAGTCATATCCCTATTGATAGCTGAATATGGATTGTAGAAGACAGGCATCCATGAAGGCTCTATTTTACCGTCCTTTCTTATATAGGAGGAGGATATAGGAATGTAGAAAAGAGCCCTTCCTTCTCTAGCTATCTTTTCCTCCACTTCTCTTCACCTTTTTGATTCTTTCCAGCAGAGTTAAGTGAGCTTCCTCCCATCCCATTCTTCTCAGGTCTATTATCAGTCCTTTCTCGATTTCACTGAAGATATGTGGGAACCTAGAGGATAGAGAAATATGGAAAGTAGCTATAACATTCTTTTGCGAAACAATGGAGTCTTCTATAGCTTCTCTGAATTCTCTGAAAGCTAACTCCATAGGACCTATCTCATCGACAATTATCAATTCAATTTCCTCATTGTTTATCGCTTCTCTGAGTACAGAAGCAATTTCCTTTCCTGCTGATGGGTTGAGCCAATAGCGCCCATGTTTCATGTTATATCCAGGCTTCTGTTCAATGGATGCAAGCTCCAACTGCCTTCCCCATGGTAAGAAGAACAAGTTGAATCCCTTCCTTTCTCCCCCAACGCTCTGTTCGGGAGTTACAAATCCCATGAATCTTAGAGAAAGCTTCTCCAAATATGGCAAGATCTTCATTATCAGCGTTGTTTTTCCTGAGCGTGGTGGTCCTGTTATGTATATCTTAACTGCCAACGTGCATCTCCATCGCTATAATATTTGAATCAGATTTTTACAATGACTCTCTCTAAATAAGGTATCATCCACATCACATTTTTTGTTAGCTTCATTTGTACTTTCAGTTTTCTAGGCTATTTTATTTCCTTGAAATAATGCTTCTAGGTTATCTTACTTTCTTTAGCCTTGAAACATAAGTGTTCCCCACAGAGAGGATCCTTTGTTTCTAGCATGTGTTCGGGTTCAAATCTATCATTTACTGCTGGCGTTTGAAATTATAGAACTGGAAAGGCTGCCTTTCTGAAGAGACCGAAATGAAGATTAGTAATCAACTGCGCTATAGAGACAACTTCTTCAGTGAACCGATGTTCTCTTTATTGAGAAACTCAACTTCACATTCTTCATTAGATTCCTTTCCCGGTAGCTTCTCTCTAACTATAATTATTTTCCTCAGGTCTTTCAGATCGTTTATTTTTGCGAACTCTTCCGCCTTTTCTTCGATAGTAAGAGGCGAATTGCTGCTCTCATATCCTATCAGTATACCTCTGTCCCCTACTCTGGCAGCTAGATCGAAGAATGTTTTCTTCATACTGAAGATGTCCGCTCCAATTTCTCTGAGTGTTTCATATATTTCTTTTTCAGTTTTATTCTCTGCTGAAAGAACTTGAGAAGGTTCTATATTTGTTTCATGTGAGAATATATCGAAGGGATCGACTATATCCTCGCCGAAGAGTTCAAGTAAACCTTCAGCATAATCTATCCTGACACCGAAGGAGTTTCTTTCGTATTCATATATAGCTTTTCTGGAAACTCCGAGCCTTTCAGCGATTTCTCCAAGGCTATAACCCAGCTCCTCTCTTTTCTCTCTCATCTTCCTGCCCGATATCCTAACTATGAATTCTCCCTTCTTTGATATCACATAGAGTTCCTTCGAGTTGTTGAGAAGCCTACTGAGCGTTATGGGGTTTATAACAGGAACATCATCTTTCATGTAGATAACTTCATCGTGTAGGTCTATTCTTCTTTCGAACTCACTTATTATTAGAGGTTTCGAGCCAGATGCTTTACTCATTCCTTTAAGATCTCTGAGTTCATCTCTATTGATGAGTTGACTGTCTATTGTTATCTTTAGGTGGATCCTTTTCCTGTTATTTCCTCTAGACCATGCTATAATATCGATGCTCCTTTTTTCCGCTTTTTCAGGTTTTTCTATTTTTACGTATTTGAAGTCCGTTCTCTTCAGCTCGTTATGAACCTCTTCGAAGATCTCACTGAGGAGCCGTGAAGAGGCCTTTTCGCTTAACTTCAAGAACCCTCACCCCACGACGAGTTTCAGCCTAACGAGAGACGGAAACTCTCTGATCAGTTCAGATAGCTCTTCCTTTCCGATTTCCACAGGGGGTTTCCACTCGAGCTCTCCGCTATGTAGGTACCTCACCATTCTGACCTGCCAGATGTCTCCATTTACTATATATTTGATCTCGTTTTCTCCGACTATTATACTTATCTCAATCGGAAGCAGGATCTTGGATCTGAGATGCTCCGGTATCTTTTTCTTCAGTCTCTCGATCTCTTCTGCTCTCAGTATCAACCTTTCTCCAGACTTCAACTTAATCTCGGCATCTAGTCCTGAGGTATTATCAAGTGTTACTCTTTCCAGTAGCTCCTCGTTAAGGCTCTTCAGTTCTCTTAATATCCTTTGCTCCAACCCACTCAAAGTATTGCTGCAATGATCCTCCATAACGAAAAACCATTGCTACGGCAAATATTCAGCAAGTACCATCGCATGGTCTTTGTCGTAGGGATCCAGGTGAACTACACTAACTGTTCTGAACCCTCCTCTTTCTAGCGTTGAGATTTCCTTTCTGAACACCTCTGTCGGCTCCTTCGTCACATCAATGCTCCTTGCTTTTATCGCGAAGAACACATAACCTCCTTTCTTCAGGAACCACTTCGCATTCTCTACCACTAAAGCCGCTTGCTCCGGCTGTGCTACATCTGCATATATTACATCGCATAGCTCAACAATGTGGGAATATGAGGAAGGCATTCTTGCATCGGCAAGTATGGGAACAAGGTTCTTCCTATCTTTAGCAACTAATAGAAACTCCCTCATTACTCTCGGCGCAAACTCGACGGAATATATCAAACCGTTGTTACCAACGATGTCACTGATGTGACTAGGTGTCGTACCAGCTGCCGCCCCCAAATAGAGAACTTTATCACCTTCTTTCAGAGGAACAGCTGAGAGTCCTTTCAATATAGCACCTGCCAGCTTGCTCCTATAGGGAATCCATTCTCTATATTCCACACCAGCTATCCTGTAGAGCCTCTCCCCATATACTCTTTTGCCCGGAACTAAATTGATAGTCACTAGCTTTGTGGAGCCATCATCGAACTCCATTTCGAATATCCTACTATTGACTTCCAACTGCTTAACTCTTATTGCTTCGCTCATCTTTACCTACCTCCGAACCTCTTTTTTCTCGGTCCTCCTCCCCTTCCTCCTCCTCTCTCTTCTCTCCTCGGAGGTCTCTGGGCAGCTTCCTTTTGAACAGGAGCTTTTGCCGGTGGCTTAGCATACAGTTTTTTGATCTCTTCTATCCTCTTCGTCAGATCTTCAACGAGTTTGTCTCCAATCCACCTTCCAGTAAATGCGTCTACCTTCGCAGCTATAGCTAGTTTCGCAGCCAGCGTTCTAGCCATCTTGCCTCTCTGCCACCTGGGAGCCTTATGTATTTCAGGATACTGGAATATTATTCCGTGCTTCGGAGGCCTAGTTCCTGTCTTGAGAGAGCGGAAGAGGGCTTTCTCTGCACCTAAGACCTGGATCGTGCTTGCGGGAAGCTTAGCGAGGGCTTCTAAACTACCAGCGAGACTAATCAACCTCGCCCCTAGCAGACTCCCAACGAGGGCTGTGATATTGGGTGCTACCTCCTTCATTACACTCTCGATATAATCGGATAATTCCTCCCTGAGGGTATAAGTATCCCAGGCCATTCTTGCTAGTGTCTGTATAGGTCTTATGTCAAAATCGCTCAAATCAGCCCCTATGCTCTCTTTAGCTGCGCTCTCTATCTTTTCTATCTTGTCTTGTGGTATTCCTAACCTCAGCAGATTCTCTCTGTTGAAGTTCTCTCTCAGACCTAGTTCCATGACTAGCCTAACATATTGTTCATGGTTAGGAACTAGGTTATCGAGCTCAGGGAAGTGAACGCTATACCATTCCCTCAGCCTTATTACATACAAGTTGTAAGTCTTATCTAGATCATCGATGGCTCTTATTGCTTGAGCTGCTAACTGATCTCTCTTCTGAGCTGCTTTCCTGAGTTTTCTCCTGGTGTACTCCATGCTTACGGAATGCAAAAAGTCTTGAAATTCTTCTTTGCTTTTGAAATAACCTGTCTGAACAGAGATCTCTTCTACCCTCTCTCTGAACTTTCTGAAAGCTTCCCCTGCCGGTTCAATTGAAATTCTAAGACCTGAAAACTTGTTGCTCAATGACCTAGCAATATCTTCTATTTCGACAGCCAACTCATCCTCCCTGTTGAGCCTTTCAACTAGTCTGAGCATACTCGCTGTAGGTTCCCCAACCTCATACTTGAGAAGCTGTTCTACGTTTTCATCTATGTCCTTGGTCTCGTGCTCATAATCGGCAATCGAGCCGTCTTCTTTCACTGCGAAAGCTCCTACAGCATGCTGCACTAGGTAAATCTTCATAGTAAAGATCAACTCCTCCCATTCTTTAGATTCAAGAGTTTATTAACTTCTAACCTTTTAAACGCACATAAAGTTTTTCTTTAGCTGTTATCCTTAAAAAATTACCTTTTCTACAGAAATTGGAAACTTAGAAGTTGAAGTCTGTTTTCTCTCGATTAGGTTTTTAAACAAAATGAAAACGAACTGTCTTCTTATCGCATTTCCCCATCTCCAGTGCTTCCTGTTCCATCACTGTATAGCGCTACCAAGTCTTCAAAGGTCAGCCTTCCTCCTGATTTGAGCTTCTCTTCTGCTTCCTTTTTCTTTCTTTCCAATATCTCGCTCTCTTTTTTCTTGTAAATGCTCTCCCTTATCACCGAACTCCTTTCCTGAATTTTTTTCAGCTCCTCATATTTTTTATCAATTGTTTCCTTCAAACCGTTGATAGCCACGCTCTTCTCGGTTATCTTCTTCCCAAGCTCATTAATTTTGGGGGAGATTTCATTCATCTTTTCATTCAATTCTGATATCTTTTTCCTGATGCTCTCAAGGGCTGATACTTTATCCTTTATTTTTTCCCTGAGATCCTTTATTTTTATTTTCAAACTTGCAAGCTCAGCCTTTAGCTCCATATTGACCGAGTCTAGCTCTCTAGCTTTGGAAAGTTTTTCATATAGCTGGGTGAGCCGTTCTATTTCGAGCATTAGCTTTTTCTCTTCCTCGATAGAAAGAGGAGTAGTCTGCTGTTTCCAGTTGAGCTGATCGATTCTCCTCTTCAATGCTCCCAGAGAGATCTTTTTTCCTTCTTTTTCTGCTGAGTACTTCTCCTCGTTGTTATTTCTGAGCGTTTGGAGCACTTCCTCATATCGTTTGGAAAGCGTTTCTCTTTCGCTCTTTAGAGCCTTCAGCTCCTCAAGAAGTTTATTCTTCTCTTCTCTGTACTTCCTGAGTTCCGTTGCTATCTCTTTACTCTTATTGATAAGTTCAGATCTCTCTTCTCTCAGACCTTGCAGCTCCTCAATTAACTTCATTCTTTGTTCTTTGAGCTGTGCTATCTCTCCTTTAAGCTGATGTATCTGTTCGCTCAGTTTTTCTAGCTCTTCAGAGGCAACTTCCATTATATGCATGCACCTTATCCTGTTTATACGCTTAAGATGAACCTCGCATCTACGGCATATGCTCCCTTGTCATATGCTATAACAGGGTTTATGTCCATCTCCTTTATTTCCTTGTTTTCATATAGTAACTTTCCTGCCTTGACGATTATCTCCGCTATAGCCTTTTTGTCCTTGGGAGTATCACCCCTATACCCTTCAAGGAGTTTTCTTGACTTTATCTCGTTTATCATCTCCAGGGCTTCATTCTCAGTGATTGGGGCGATTCTGAAAGAAACATCTCTAAAGATCTCTACAAATATGCCTCCCAGTCCGAACATAACTGTGGCATCGAAGACGGGATCCCTTATTCCTCCAACTATTACCTCCACTCCTCCTTTAGGTAGCATTTTCTGGGCAAGAAAGCCAACGATTTTTGCGTCTGGCTGGTTCTTCTTGACGTTTTCCTTTATTTTTCCAACAGCTTCTTTCATACCAGCAATATCACTTATGCCTATAATGACTCCTCCAACATCTGACTTATGAACTATATCCGGAGAAACGACCTTCAAAACAGCAGGAAAGCCAACTTTCTTCGCTGCTAGTTCGACTTCAGTTTCATCCTTGATAAAAAAATATGGAGCTAGAGGGATCCCGTAGGCCTCAAGTAAGGCCATCGATTCATGCTCAAGAAGTTTCTTTCTTCCCTCTTTTCTTGCCTCAGCCATTACATTTTTAACATTCTGTGACATCAGACATCCCTCTGGCAAACTATGAAGTTTGCCATGAAACCGAAAAATCGATATCTAGTTAACCTAAAGGAATAAAATACTTTTGCCCAACGACTTTTTAGGGTTGGGATAAAGTATAGAATTTTAACGGTGACTACTGTGAGTGAAGGGGATGGTTTGGTAATTGCTAGAATTCTTAGAGTATTGAAAGAAAAGGAGGCTGCGAATGCTGGTGATATAGTGAATCTCACAGGATTGCCCAGGTATTATGTTCTGGCTGCTTTTCAGATCCTCTATGAACTCGGATATATAGAGCTCATATATAGTAAGGGTTCTCATAAGGTCTACAGAATAACAGAGAAAGGTTTGAGTTTCTTAAGTGGGAGTGACGACACGAAAATTGCCGAAGGTGAGAAAGCAGAGGCTTAGTATTTCAATATGTCTAGAAGCTTCTGTCTCATTACATCCATGAGTTGGAGATCTAAATCCCAATTTCTCTCTTCTCTGTTAAATGAAATGAAAGGTATTGTATATGACTTTATAGAGTTCTTGTTCAAAACACCGATGAAGTATTCTCCACCCAGTACTTCTCCAAAGATTCTATGAAGATATTTGTC
>POCB01000130.1 GCA_002899805.1 Fervidicoccus sp. | reverse complement strand
TTTCAAATAGCAACAGAATAGATGTTAAATTGAGGCTCAAGCCCAAGCGTGATTTAGGAACCGTTAAGGGAGAGCTTTGGCACTGGTTAAAGCTAAAAGAAATAGACCACTTTCTCGTCAATAGCTTTGAAGGCGTGCTGTATGATACCTTCTTTATCCGCCATTACAAGGAAGGGAAAGGAGGAAGGTATTGGCATACTCTATTTCCTTACGATGCCGCCCGATTGCCGCTAAATCCCTACAAACCTTTCCTATGTGCCTTCAGAAAAGATGAATATCTTCTTCTCCTCCTTCCCTCCTTTGCTAAACTGCCCGAAAATATTTACATTCGTGAAAGGATTAGAGATTTAGGCTTTCATTTCCTTTTGGCTATGGCTGATGGGAAAAAGGGTTGGAAAATCTCCCCGAAGGAAAGCTACGAGATTGAATACTCGTTGTTTATCGGTAAAGGAAAACTCCCTTATTTAGGGAAGGAGGTAAAGATTTCACCCGAGGTTGAATGTGATGGGGCGGATTACATAGTGAAGATGGGGAATTGTTACGCTGTGTTAACAAGAAGAAGCGGAAATCTTAAGGGATTCTATTTGCACGATGAGAGCCTACTACAGGGGAGTGAAATATACTCCGATAGAGGGATATACGGAGAATATCACGATTCGCTCGGCAACGCCTTTCCCCTCGTTGGAACATCCAATAATGACCCTGAAGCGGAGATAAGAATGGAAAGGAACGGGGAAAGCCTTTTCCTAAAAACGCATAGCTTCCTGCGAGAAGCTAATAGCGGGTGGAACAATGTCGCTCGTCCATTGGTTGAATACGAGTGCGTTTACGAATTTCCCAGCGCTACATCTCATATAAAAGCGAGCGTTCAAGTGCGTCCATTTGTGAACAAAGAAAGCGTCGCTTTTCTCGCCCAAAGGTTGAACTTTAAAGGGATATCCTCCTGCTTGGTAGATGGAAGGGAAATCCCTCTTTCTCAAATAGGAAGAGTGTGGGAAAGCTTGAAACACAAATTGAGTAAAGCCAATATAGAGCTCGTGGGTGAGAAAGAGAAAGTGGAGATAAAAAACATAGAGATTCCAGAGAACGGTAATCTCTTCCTTTATAATTCAGGAAACGGAAACATAACGATTTTCTTCGCTTTCTTGGATGGAGAAGCGAAAATAGAACCGAGATGGTATAGGTTCTCTTACGAGTTAGGGGTGATGGATAAATGAAAAAGATACTCTTTTGCCTTATCCTATGTTTCCTTTCCCTCGCAAAGCCGGTGTGGGTTAAAGAGGAAAAGGAAGAGGTTTCAATTGGTAACGAATTCTTTTCCCTTCATCTTTCTAAAACGAAGGGATGGTTAGCGGATAAGCTTGAGGACAAAGATTACGGGATTATATTCAGCGATTTCCATATATACACCGATTGGGGAATCTATGAAAGAGGATATGTGGGCAGTAAAGAGGAAAAAGAGGGAAGGATGAGGATT
>POCB01000198.1 GCA_002899805.1 Fervidicoccus sp. | reverse complement strand
AGGTGGGGTCATCAATACTCTTGGTGGGATCTTCTACGCCGGGAGGATCTCCCATGTATGTTTTTTGGTGAGTTCTTTTGTCATCCACTCTCTGGCTCTTCTCTGGATTTCTTTGCTCGACAGAATGTATCTGATGAGGGTTTCCTTGACTCCTTCAAAGTTTATGTGTTTATCTATTCCATGTATGTCATTGATAATATGTTTCTCCCAGAACGGGTATATTGAACACCGATTGTCACATGTTATCGCGAATATATCCCTCAAGTATCTCCAGTTCTTTTTCTCTTGGTCATATGTGCCGACTGCCACCAGAGACACATTTCTCCCCTCTACTGCAACCTCCGTGGATGATATCGAGTATCTATAGCCATGTTCATCCTCGACAACGGCCTCGGGCTTGAGAAGATCCCTGAACCCAGTGAATAGAGCATCGTAGAAGATCTTTGTTTCCGGGGAGACTTCGTAAAAACCACGATATATGTAAATGTCAGAACCACGATATACATATATGAATATTCTACCACTGTCTTTATCTCTAACAACACGCAGATCCATTTCTGGGATCACAATGACTTTGTCGTTTGCGAAGAAATCAGCCTCCCGAGAGCATATGCTGTGGAGACCAGAGATTGTCTCGGTGTCATTAAGGATCTCGTCTCCATAGATCTTTTCGAGAAAACTGATCGTCTTGATCTCATCTAAGCATTCAATTAATTCAGCGAGCTTGGTCGCGTTCGGGCTCCCGGTGGAAACAGCTTTCTCAAGAAGTCTTATGAAGCCACCGAACAATTTATCAACAAGCTTCTCAACCTCCTCACGACTAGAAGCTTTAATAAAGCCTCTGAGTGAGTCAGAGTATTTTATTTCTATGGTGTATCCTGAGGGATCTCTCTTGATAACTAGGAAGGACACCAGATAATATCCGTAATGAAGCCTTGGATCAAAGTAGTATAGAGGAACAGCATACACGGTCATGTCTCCTACTGATACTATTACTGTACTGATCTCCTCGAAGAACTCGATGAACCTCTTTATGCCCTCGTCCTCGTCGAGGCTCTTCAAACGAAAAGTCCTCTCCCAGCCACGAGACCTTAGGAAACTCTCTAGCGTATCTCTAATCTCATCAAACTTCTTCTTCGAAACCCTCTTAAAGACAGCCACTTATTGCCCCTAATCAAATATGCTTGTTTATCGTTTATAAGTGGGTGTGTTTTAAAGGGTTTTTCCCAAGGATGTTTTCGGGGGTGGTGTGGTTGATTGCCGTGGTCTACATCACGGTTGGTTCCTTGGAGCGTGGTAAGACGGAGAGGCTGTTCTTCATTGGTGTGTATGACTGTGGCTATGGGGTTGAGAAGCTTTTCTGCAGAAAGCTCGAGATCGATGGTGCCGTGAAGGAGGTTTCCTCAGCGGATTTCGACATGATGGTTATTGACGTGAAGTACATCACTAGGAAGAAGGACACCTGCGTCGTTGTCAC
>POCB01000308.1 GCA_002899805.1 Fervidicoccus sp. | reverse complement strand
TCTAAAATTATACGGTCAAATAACAAGCTCGTCAATATCTCGCCATTCCTCAAAAATAATTAATTCAAAAAAGGATTGTTTCCTCAATAAAGGGGTTGACAAAGAAAGGCAAGCACCTCTTACAATCTATCCTATTAATAAACTCACTAAAAGGAGGTGTAAGAAGGTGCTTGCCTCTATACCTGAAAGATTATACTCCAGATGGCAGAAAATGGAAATATTCAAAAGTAATGCGGAAAAATATGTGAAAGCGAAAAAGAAGGAAAAAAGATTGATTTTAGACGACCTCAGCAAAATATTGCATATGAACAGGAACTACATAGCTCTTCTCTTAAGGCGGTTCGGTAAGGTAATCTATTTTAACGGGGCAAAATGTGTGCCTGAATATGAGGAGCGAGTACATAACAGGGGAAGAAAGAAAATATATACTCAAGAACTTGTCCCTTACTTAGCTAAGATTTGGTGGGTAGCGGGATATCCATCTTCAAAGCATCTATATCACTATATGCGGTGTAATAGCGACAAATTATTCGCCTCGCCAGAGTTAGCGGATATCCCAGAAGAATTCAGGGAGAAGCTCCTGAAGATGAGTCCTGCCACTATAGATAGATTGCTGAAACCAATCAGGGATAAACTTAAATTGAAAGGAAAATACAAAACAAATCCCTATAACTCCAGCATTAAAAAGTCCGTTCAAGTGGAGAGCTGGTTTGATAAGCAAAAGGAACCTGGGACGGTGGAATTAGACCTTCTTTACCATAGTGGCGAATCGGCAAAGGGTGAGTTTGCTTTCACACTCGTGATGACGGAAATAGCAACAGATTGGACAGAGCTTACCGCATTGAAAAACAAAGCAAGGGTCTGGACTATTGAGGCAACTAAGAAAAGCCTACAAGATATGCCAATACCGATAAAGAGAATCCATGTGGACAATGGTTCAGAGTTTCTTAATGCTCATATGTGTAGATTTTGCTTGGAAGAAGGGATAGAACTTAGGCGGTCTCGTCCCTATCGCAAGAACGATGCCCCTTATGTGGAGAGCAAGAATTGGTCACTTGTGAGGCGTTACACTGGTTGGCGAAGATACGATACAGATGCAGAATACGAAATACTTTCCGAACTTCTAAATCTTATTTCCCTAAAACATAATTTGTTTGAACCGACAATGAAACTTAAGTTCAAGGAGCGGAAAGGAGGTAAGGTAAAGAAAACCTACGATTTTCGCACCCCTTACGAGAGGGTATTATCTCTTGAATGTGTGCCAGAGGATATTAAGCAAAAGCTAAAATCATTGCGGGAGGAGGTAGATATTTTTGAATTAGCAAGGAAAATAGAAGAGTTAGAGAAAAAGCTTGACAAAGCATACCAAATAAAGGTAAGGAGGTATAACGATGAGTAAACATAAATTAATTTCAAATCGATTTTATTCTGAGGAAAGACGTATGTTTGTAGCGTTTACTTGGTTAAATTATATCCCATAATC
>POCB01000124.1 GCA_002899805.1 Fervidicoccus sp. | reverse complement strand
CCCGGGTTCAAACCCCGGCGGGCCCATCAGTAAAACAGAAGGTGGATGTTGATGGTGAAAAAATATCGTGCGATGTTCCATATAAGTTCATTCGATGATAGAATGTTTGGAAGAATGATGTCCAATATAAAAAATCTTGTTACTGACTTGGGAGATGATGAGGTGGATATAGCGGTGGTAGCTAATGGAGATGGAGTTAAGCACTTCACGAAGAGTTCGCTCAAGGAGAAAGGACTCGAGGAAATCATGAATATGTTGAAATGGAAAGTTCGCTTCTATATATGTCGTAACTCTCTCAGGGCTCTAGGCATAAAGGAAGAAGAAATTCTTGAGCATTTCGAAATTGTTCCAGCAGGAATAACACAGATTGTAAAGCTGCAGAGCGAAGGTTTTGCCTATATTAAGCCATAGTTTTTCAATTATCAGGACAGATTTACTGTTGAGTTCGCTGTATTTCTCCGTTGATTATCTCTATCTGTTGTGTAGATATCTCCTTCAGTTCTTTATACATGTAATGAGTTGCGATTATAACTAACCCTTTTTCTTTTTCAACGATATCTTCTATGTCTTCAATTAACATCTCTGATCTTTGCGAATCCAAAAAAGTAAAAGGCTCATCCAAAATAAGAACTTCGGGTTTGAGCGATAACGCTCTTATTAGCGTGATTACCTTGGCCTGTCCTGCGCTGAGTTTATTTGCGCTTTTTCTCTCCAAATCCCTTAGCTTGTATCTATCAATATAATACTCAATTAATGTTCTGTCGCGCTTTTTCTTGAGCTTCATCCCGAGCTCCAAGTTGTGTCTAACGTTCCCCCTAACTAAAATAGGTTTATCGTGGACATATATTATGTTACTTCTCAAATTTTCTCTTTCTCTTTCATCGAGGCTCCAAAAGCTCTTTCCATTAATTATGTTTTCTCCTCTTGATGGTTTGATTATAAGAGATGTTATTTTAAGGAGGGTTGTTTTTCCTGAACCGTTTGGGCCAACAATTAAGTATACGCCAGAATTTCTAAATAATAAATCTATGTTCCTCAGCACAAATGTTGAACCATCGTAGCTATGCCAAACATTTTTGAGATTTATTTCCATATCAAATACTCACCAATAAACTTCAATAAGAGAGTCAAAACTATGGTCATGAAAATCAGAATCAAACCAAGCCATATCGCATATTCGTAATTTCCAATTGACGATTGTATGGCGATTGCTGTTGTAAGGACATTTGTATACCCTTCTATACCTCCACCTGCTATCAGAGCCACCCCCAGCTCTCCTATCGCCCTTGAAAAGGATGTCAGATAGGAGGAAACCAAGACTGGAGATAGCTCCCTCAAAAGTATACTCGATGTATGCTTTTCTGGGACTCCAAGAGAAAGAACCAACTCCCTCATTGTTCCCCTAAGGCTCTGAAAATGCCTGAACATGGTAGTATAAGCTATTGGCAGAGCAACAAAGATTTCTCCAATAATGATAGCCAATGGGGTGTATAGGATTCTCAAACTTCCTAAAGGCCCCCCTGGAAAAAGTAACATGTATATGAGGAGCCCAATCGCTGTGGTTGGTATTCCGACCAACGCCTCGAAAATTCCGAGTATTGCATCTGCCTTTTTCTTCTCTGCTCGAGAAGCGATCAAGCTCAGAATAACTGCTGAAATGAAAGCAAAGAAAGATGCAGCGGAAGATATGTAGAGACTCCTCAGGGTAACAGAAAAAATTGATTCGACCATTATTCATCCCAATTCAGTTTATCCTAGAGATGCCAGCGTTTCCCAGGCTTGTTGCAACATTGACTCGCTACCTTTTGCTGGATCTACGAGTCCCTTGTATTTTGTCTCTAAAATTTGTTGTCCTTGATCCATGAGGAAGTCTTTAAATTTGTAAGCTATATACCAAGTGTTAGGGTTATCACAGTTGCTGGATTTTGAGAGGTACATTGAATAAACGTTTATCAAATATAAAGGATCTTTTTTCAGTATTACTAAATTGTTGAACTTGTTTTGACCTGCTAGCTTCAAATAGGTTCCAATATCCGTAAGCGTATAAGCATTGAGGTTGTCTGCCATCAGAAGTGTTTGCGACATACCCTGACCGCTTTTCAGGTACCAGGATTTTCCGTCAGGATTGAGTTTTGTTAGATTCCATATTTGGAGTTCCCTAACATTTGTTCCAGATAGATCTGCTCTACTGACGAACTTAGCATCTCCTCTTTCTCCCGCTTCATATATTCTCTTGAAGGCTTCGATAACATTGGGAGCTTGACTGACATTGGCCGGATCGCTTTTTGGACCAACTAAGATGAATTCGTTATAACCGAATATTGCTAGTCTCTCTATCTTTCCCTGGTTCATATACTGAAGTTCCAATGAGGGAGCGTGAACAAAGCCTATACAGGCGGAACCATCTGCCAAAAGCCTCAAAGCTTCACCAGAACCTTTCGCCAAGACATTGAAAGAAATGTTCATGTTTGTTAGATTGTTAAAGCTGTTGAAAAGATCATCAAGGACTCCGATCTGATAGAGAGATGTTGTAGTAGATACTATTATAACATTTTTTGCTGGCATCGAAGAGGACTGATTCTCTTTCCATATGTAATATCCTAAAGAGCCTACAGCTACGGCGATGACAAGGAGAGAGATAATAAAAATCGCTGTTTTATTTATTATATTGAACACCTATTAAAAATAAAAATTAATAATATAAAAGCTTTATTCTTAGATTAGATAACCTAATGTTATGTATTTTTTTATAACAGTATAATTTCTCCTATATCCTCTGGGATTCTATATCCATCGGAATCTTTGAGCAATGAAAGAAATTCTCTATCTTTGACCATGTTGGCAAAGTTTTTCACGAGATCGAGGCTCACGCTTTCCAATGAGAAGACAAAATCGAATCTTTCCCATAATATTGGAATATATCTCAGATTATACTTCTTGCTCAAGTATGCTATGCCAATGCCAATATCTGCTTCTTGTCTGTTGACTGCCTCTGCTACGCTTTCATGAGTATTCAATTCAATTGCCTTCAATTTTACAGCTCTCTCATCTATCCCACGCTCTTTCAAATATTTCCTCAAGAGCACGTTGAACAAAAGTCTGGTTCCTGTAGCGGGAGGTCTCAAAGCAATCGTTTGTTCTCCTTTTATTGTGCTTTCTAAAATATCTGCTAAATTCGATGATGGTTTCCTCGAAAAGAAGCACTGTAGCCTTTCGTATCCTCTAACGATGGCTACTTTTCTCTCGAGACCATACATCTTCAACATCTCTACATTAGAGTTTTCAAAAGATTTATCGATGGTGTGGATCCCTGTCATATCGGATTCACCTACTGCAAGCGATGATAAACCTGCCAAAGATCCTACCCATTCCACTTCCACGAGTACTCCAGAAGATTCGAGCATTTCAATTAACTTGTTGAACACGACGTCATGGCTCCCTCTATAATATATAAAATTTTTCCTGTATTCTGGATAAATTTCTCCGAACTTCACACCATAGATTCTTCGGTAGCAGGCAAGCCATTTTTTCAATAAATTGAGAGCATCCTCAGAAAGTTTGGTACCTCCTCCCAAACGACCTCCTCTTTTCATTTGACCTACATAAATGAAATTTTTCATTCCATCAATGATATTCCATGCTTTCGAATAACTGAGGCCGAGAGCTCTAGCAGCTCTATTTATAGAACCGTAACGATTCAGAAAGAATAATAGTTTGATTGCTTCCTCATCGCAACATTTATCAAAATAATTCATCTTCGCACATATATTATTTTTCATCTTTCTAGTACCTGCTAACAGCTATTCCCTTTGTAAATTAACGAATAGAAGTCTTATAAAATTCTCTAGAGACTAAAACTTCGAATGTATTTTTCTTCTCAACTAAATTAGTTTGGTCGCTTTTTCAATCGATATAAAAAAATCGTATCAATAGGTGTTTTTCTCAATGCAACCTCCTCAGCCTTGATCCCCATTGAAAGAAAAATTTGTTCAGCTTTTTTTCTCACTATAGAAGATAAAACAATATAGGCGGAGCCATCTTCTCTCAACTTCGAAATAGCCAATCGTGCAATTCTCGAAAAAAATTCGAGGTCTTTTCCACCACACCAATTTATATCTAATATATCTTCAGGGTCCAAAGGCAGATATGGGGGATTAACAATAACGATATCATAGCAGCAATTAACTTCATGTTCACCGCTGATCACTTTTATTTTTTCCTTTACATCATTTAGCTTAGCGTTGATCAAGGTGGACTTAACAGCAGCAGGATTTCTCTCTGAACAAATCACTTCGACTCCAAAGTTTTTTGCCAGAAATATAGAGATAGCTCCACTTCCACAGCCTATCTCAAGAACTCTACCCTCTATCTTTCTCTTCATTAAATAGTCGAGTATGAGGCTGGTCGAAAAGGTAAGCTTCGGATTGAAGACAGTGGGGGGAAGGTAAATGATCATCCCTCTGTATGATATTACATTACGAATATGCGGGAAAGCCTCATGAATGAACCTCAGAAGCCCTCTAGCAAATTTTGCTCTGAAGTTTCCCAAGTTCTATCTTCTCTTCCTTTATGATGTGGGGTGTAAAAAAGCATTCGCTTTACTCGGCCCCCCTAGCTTCAATGCTTTCATCTATCCTGCTCAATTTTTCGGATAATGCATAGATGTAAGCAATCAGAACAGGAACATAGCTCCACGGTTTTCTCAGTTTAGCTTCATATCCTCGACTCTTGAAGGAATCCTCGATATTAGAGAAGGATATCATGAAGTAGAATATCGAGGAGTAGATATATACCACAAAATTTCTTCCGAAGAGAGTTTCCATATCTTCGTTGCTAGTTGTAGCTAAAAAAAGGGTCATCGATGACATAGTTGAAAAAGTATAAGATGTGACCTCGACAACTCTACTTGGTTCTGCTCCAAAGTACAGGCTCATAGCATCTATAGGTCCTATAGTAAAGAGGAAAAGGGAAATCCCTCCGAGCACAATAGAACCTGACCCATAGAATAGGAGGATTAAAATTGATGCTAAGGAAATTGAAGTTGTAATTAAAATCTTTTCGGGAAAGAAAATCGAGAGAACAGATAGTATAATTAAACTTAGCTTTAAAACCGTGTATCCGGGATTACCTGCTCTAGTTCTTCGCTCCCTCTCTTCAATAATTGCTTTCAGGGGATTCAATAAGAGCTCTCCTCGTTACTATGTTGTTTTCCTCAAATTCTTTCTCTCCTATTTCGCCCGGCTTTCCCACCTTCACCACGTTTCCTCCTCTCAAGAGAACAATCAAATCTGGAGAAAGGGCTTCCATCATCATCGCATTGTTGAGAGCTATAACTATGATTTTCTTCTCTTTTTTGAAAATTTCAACTAATTTTCTCAGAGACCTATAACCATCTAAGTCCATATCGTTAAAAGGTTCATCCATCAGAACAATAGGTTGATCTGCTACAACGACACTAGCTATGCTCACTCTTCTAGCTTCTCCACCGCTCAACTTGAAAGGATTCTTATTGAACAGTTTCTCTACTCCAAGGATCTCCACATAATCTTTTCTACCATTGACTCCCGTATTTTTCAATATAAATTCTATTTCTCTCTTCACATTTTCTTCAAAGAACCCATGGTACGGGTTTTGCCAACAGTATCCTATAAGCCTCGCTCTCTCTCTGGCATGAAGTTGATGGATGCTTTTTCCATCTACTAACACTTCCCCCGCTGAGGGTTTTACCAAACCAGCCATAGTTTTAAGGAGGGTTGTCTTTCCGCTACTGTTCTCTCCTATTATTACTGTGAGACCCGAATCGAGAGACAGTGTGATATCTTTCAAAACATCTTTTCCATTAAGTCTTACCCTCAAGCTCTTGATTTCCAGTTTCATTCTCCTTTGATTCCTCCTCGCCAAATCTCTTTTCAATTCCAAGCGCTAAAATATATCCTCCCACACCAAAAGTCAAAAACTCTCCAAGAGTAACTCCAGCAATTGCATATGTTGCTGGTACTTGGTAAATCAGATTCAGCAACGCATAACCTATTATGACATCCACAAAAGCGATTCCACCAATAATGCCAATGACCAGTGAATATTTCCAATTGACCGGTATTTTTCTGGAAAGATAGACTGAAGAAGAAGCAAAGAAATTTGCAATTGTTCCGAGGACAATATCATATATTCCATATGGAGATATCAAATTGGAAAGCAAAGCACCAACTGTTAGTCCGATTATTGCTTTTTTTCCAAACCGCTTTGAAAAGGGGAGAACTAATAGAATGTCGCTAATCCTAGCTTGAATGGGACCATACGCAATAGGCGCAACCATCACAGTGAGAGCAGCATACCCAGCAGCGATCAAAGATATTTCCAAAGCATTCCTAAGATTCAAGCAACACACCTTCTATCAGCATTTTTTAGTATCCCTTATTAATCTTTTTGAACTTTCAAATGAAAATTGCAAAAAACGATCGAAAAATTGACGGATGCTTGACTCTCATGATAGAGGAAGAGAATGAGAATCTACTGGAAAAGAAAAGGAGAATTCTCGAAGGCCCTCCATTGAAGACTCTTCTGTGGCTATCCTGGCCTACTATTATCGCTAACTACGTCAACATGGCCTATAACCTCATAAATGCGCTCTGGCTAGGGAGGCTAGGTGTGGAAGAATTCGATGCCCCGACTATAACTTCAACAGTTATATGGATATTCCAGTCGGTGGGGATGGCATACTCAACAGCCGGATCTACAATTATTTCTCAATATTTTGGGGGAGGGGAACTGAGAAAATCTATAAAGTCTTCCGGTTTTACTCTATCATTCCTCTTAATTTTGAGTATTTTCATAACTATACCGGCCTACCTCATTACTCCCAACATAGTTACTCTCATGAATACACCACAGAACGTTTATTCATACGCAGTCTCATATATGAGAATAAGCTTGTTGGGTACTCCTCTCGTTTTTCTCTCTTTTGCCCTCACGTCTATAATGAATTCTTATGGGGATACTCGAACGCCAACGAAAATCAATATAGCGGGGATTCTGCTCAATATGTTTCTTGATCCTTTGTTCATATTCGGGCTTTTTGGTTTTCCAAGAATGGGGGTAAGTGGAGCAGCCATAACTTCAAATATAGCAAGAGGTTTTCAAGTCATTGGTCTTTCCTTGGCGATCAGAAACGGCAAACTCGGAGTTTCGATTTCAAAAAAAGATATGACTCTCGATAGGTACATTTTTAAGCTAATTAATAAGGTTGGTCTTCCCCTAGCAGTCCAGAATGTAGTGATTAATTTAGCTTTCTCTATCATGATGACAATCGTTGCCTATTTCGGCGATGCCGCTGTTGCTGCGTATGGGGTAACCCTCAGGTTACTCGATATAGTGCAATCTTTCACTTGGGGAGTTAATAGAGGGCTTTCCATCATGGTAGCTCAAGCTCTTGGTGCTGGTAACAAAGAGAGAGCAAAGATTATTGCCAATATAGCTCACAAATTCATTTTTACAGTGTTATTAATCGGAGCAACAATAATTTCGGTGTTTAGAGCAGAACTATTAAGAGCCTTCATAAACAATGATAATGTAGTCTCGGTAGGTTCATCCCTAATGATAGCCTTCGCCTCATCCCTTCCCTTTCTTGGGCTATTTTTCACGAGCAGTGCGCTTGCTACGGGATCGGGAAAAACTCTAAGCTTCACCATCCTTTCGATAATAAGACTGTACGTATTCAGAATTGGATTGAGTATTCTTTTTGGATTTATCACTGGGTTAGGAATGATAGGCGTGTGGATCGCCATCTCTCTCAGCAATCTGTATGCTGGGATTGGTGGGTATTTATGGGCTAGAAAGGGGACGTGGCTTTCAAAAACCGTCTAGTTTCTGAAGATTTCGGTTAAAGAAAAGTGAATGATCTTGCCTCTAGTATGCTCCCTATAAATTTTTATTTTTTTCAAAGGAGGATAGAAATTGCTTTTCTCTCAATTTTTCTTGTTGAACTCGAAGAATTAAGATTTCACTATTGAATATGTGCTTATCTCTTTGTCTTGATATATCCGTTCAAGACTTGTCCAGCGTATATTGCCTGCCCTAAGGAAATCCCTCCGTCGCCGGGAGGCACTACATTTGGGACGATCAGTTCCTTACCATTCTCTTCGAGAATTCTTTTAATCCCTTTCAATAAGAATTTGTTAACAGCAGCACCACCACTGAGAATGACATAATCGCTTTTGGTTTTTCTAGCCGCTATATCACCGAACTTTTCACCTATTTTCAATAGTAAGGTATAAACGTAATTTGAGAACTCATCCTTTTCTATATCCGATATAATTTCTAACGCCTTCCTTGGGTCTATTTTGATTAATCCTCTCTCTTCGATGTGTGAGATCTCGACTCTATTGTCCTCTTTTCCATTGTAAGAAAGATCTTCTAGCATCATTGGGATTTCTCCATCATAATCGGCATGACATCCAAACCCTATAGCACATCCTACAGCATCAAGAAGTCTGCCCAAGCTAGAGGAAGATGGTATCCGTTCTATCTTAGCATCAATTATTTTAAGGAAAAGACTTACCCTCTTTTTATCTTCATCTGAAAGCTTCAAAGAACCCAATAGATCCTCAGCACCATCAGTGAAATAAGATGCTAGTATACCTGCCAAAGGTCTTGTAGCTTCAACCGCAGCAAGGTCTCCTCCGAAAAGAGGAAAATCTCTGATAGATGCTACTCTCTTGCATCCATATTCCCCAACAGTAAGGACTTCACCTCCCCAAATTTCTCCGTCTTCTCCATACCCTGTCCCATCGATCGTGATGGCAGTGGAGCCAGAAATTTTGTCCCATTCAAATTCTGCTATTGCTTGAAAGGCATGAGCACAGTGATGTTGTACAGTAATTTCTTCCTCATACTGGGTATGAAGGATTTTCTTATATAGCCGGTTTTGCGGAAAAAGAGGATGCTTATCGATTACTACAGCAACCTTCGAACGCGAGAGACCATACCATGAGCTTAGCTTATTTAATTCAGAAAAGAGGAACTTTATGGAGCTGTACGAATCTAAATCCCCAATATGGGGGGTGAGAACAACCTTGTTTTCGAAGGCAATTGCTCCTGTATTATTCAAAAAAGCTCCCAAAGAAATCACGGGTTTCGGAAAATGTGTTTTCACTTCTATCCATGAGGGAGCATAACCTCTAGATCTTCTGAGGAACATCTCCTTACCTTCTACAAATTTTATAACACTATCATCAACCCTATTGATTATTGGTCTGTTGTGATCGAGGATAAAGTCTATAGCTTCACCCAAATTATCCAATACACAGCTCAATGTGGTGCATGTAGGTTCTCCTGAAATATTGGCGCTCGTCATCACAGCAACCTTATCCTGAGTAGAATCTAGAAGTAAATAATGTAAAGCTGTATATGGAATCATGAAACCCAAAGTACTAAGTCCAGGTGCAACCTCTGGGACTATACAACTATCACTCTTTTTCCTCAACAGCACAATTGGTCTTTGGGGAGAAGCGATAGCTTGTCTCTCTCTTTCATTTAAATAAGCATTTCTCTCAACGATTGCAATGTCTCTTGCCATTAGAGCAAATGGTTTCTTTCCTCTTTTTTTCCTTCTCCTCAGCCTTTCTACTGCTTCCGAAGATGTAGCAATGACTGCTATATGATAGCCGCCAATGCCCTTTACGGCAACAGTATAACCCTCTTGGAGTAGCTTTCCTGCCTCTAAGATAGGATCATTAGAAGATATGACTTTTCCAAATGAGTCGAGAAGATAGACTTTCGGTCCGCAGGTAGAACAGCTAATTCCTTGAGCAAAGAATCTCCGCAAATTTTGTGGGTCCTCATATTCTTTCCTGCACTCTTCGCAGAGGGGGAATCTCTTCATTGAAGTATTTTCTCTATCATAAGGTGGTTTTATCATGATACTATATCTGGGTCCACAATTTACGCACGAATGAAAAGGATACATGTGAAACCTTGAAGCTTTGTCTAAAACTTCTCTCAAATAATCCTCACAGATTCCTATATCTGGTGGTATAGAAGATCTAACTTCCCTTTTAGTATCGCTCTCCAAAATAAGAAAATCGCTCCACCCTTCCATCTCTGTGTCCTTTACTATTATTTTTTTTCGATAATAGCCCTCGAAGGAGGAGATCTTTTGATATGCTCCACTAGGTTTTCTATTTCCCTTTCATTCCCTTCCACATGTATTAAAACTTCACTTCCTCCAAGATTTTTCACGTATCCTTTGAGTCCAAGTGAATTTGCGACTCGATAGACAAATGGTCTGAAACCTACTCCTTCAACAACGCCCGTAACCGTAATTTTTTTAGCCTTTTTTTCTTCCAAAGACCATCGCCCATATTCTACATGTTCCTTCCGCGCTTACCATACAAGGACCATAAGGTCTTTCGGGAATACACCCTTTCAAGAAATGCGGGCAATCATTTGGTTTAGTCATACCTAAAGTCACTTCAGCGCATCTACACCCTGGGGGATTATCGTTTTCTCCTTCTTCCAGTTTTAGACCATACTGCCAGTAAGCATCCAAGTATTTCCATTTTTCCTTGAGGAAAAGACCACTATTCGGAATAATTCCGAACCCCCTCCAGGAAGCATCCTTTACCTCAAACCAATGTTCAATTGCTTTTTGTGCTCTTACATTCCCTTCGTATTTTACAACCCTATTATATGTGTTCACAAGTTTCGCATCTCCGTTTTTTATCATCATGACTAGTTCAGCTATAGACAAGATTACATCCGTTGGTTCAAAACCAGAAATCACAGTGGGAATCCCGAACTCTTTTGGTAAAAACTCCCACGATTTAGCTCCAATTATCGCTGAAACGTGACCTGGAGCAATAATTCCGTTTATGTTTCCTTTTCCATGTTTTTCTAGAGCATATTTCATGACAGGTGGAGTAAGCCTGTGAGCACTAAGTATTTTTATGTTACTCGACCTTTCTAGAAGAGAAATTGTAGCTGGTACTGTCGTTTCGAAGCCAATCGCAAGGAAAACTTTTTCCTTATCTTTTTCTTTTATAACTTCCAGGGGGGAGTAAACCACCCTCACTAGTCCTCCCCTCTCTTTTGCCTCCATGAGGTTTTTTGGGTAATCTTTCTTGGTCCACTTTATTCCAGGAAGTTTGAAAGAGTCACCGAACGTGATAACCTCAACCCCATTTAAGGCCAGGCTTATTGCTTCATCGATTATGCTAGCAGGAGTTATGCACACGGGACATCCGGGACCTGGAATGAGCTCAATGTTCTCAGGTAGGATGCTCCTAATTCCATATGTCGCTATGGTATGTTCATGTGTTCCGCAGAAAGTCATTATTCTTGCCTTATCAAGCTTCTCAGAAACTTTTCTTATATATTCAATGATCTTTTCCATAAAGATGGCACCTTTTGTTCCCGATTGCCTTGAAGGAACTTTTTTAAGTTTCGACAATCACTAAAATATGTTTAAAGCTTTGTGCTTAATTGGACAATTGATAATCAGAGAGAAATTAATTAAGCTTTAAAATTCAATGATACTCAATCATTAAATATCAGGGGCCGTCGTCTAGCTTGGCTAGGATGCCAGCCTGGGGAGCTTCCCCGTAGCCCGGAACGCTGGGGGTCCCGGGTTCAAATCCCGGCGGCCCCACCTCCTGCCGATTAAAGGTGTTGAAATATGTCAGAAGTAAAAAGCAAAAAGAGACCCATAGAAATAATAAAACTGTCGGACATGGAAATACCAATAAATGAAGATCTCCTCAAAATATTAAGAAAATATGTCCTGACTCAAATGACACTCGAAGAATTAGCCAGAGAGCTAGGATTAGGAAGTTGGGAAAAAGCCTATGAATTTGTCAAGTCGGTTCCAGCATGGCTTATATGGACGCCATTCACAATGTGGGAGATAACCGAATAATTTTGAGATAATCTTTTCAGGTGAAGTATAGCTGTCCATCCTGGGTGAAATTTTAAGCAAAATAGAGGAACCAAATGAAGAGAGTTTTGCTGTATTGAGAGTTTTTGGAAAAAGTAGGGAAAACCCATTTATCCTTTTGGTCAGCATAATCCTCTCTCAAAACACAAGTGACTCCAATGCTATCCGAGCCTTGGAGAACTTGGAGAAACTTGGTCTCACCGAACCAACATCAATTGTGAATGCTGGATTAGAAAAAGTTTTACAAGCGGTGCAGGTTTCTGGTCTGGGAAAAATAAAGGCTGAGAGAATAATGAAACTATCCGAGTTTCTACTAGAGAGGAGGGATTTCTTAGAAAAAATATGTGAAAAAGGTGAGAAGGCTAGAGATGAGCTTATGCAACTGAGAGGTATCGGCCCGAAGACTGCTGATGTTTTTCTCCTTATCTATTGCGGTATACCAACATTTCCGGTTGATAGACACATAAATAGAGTTACAGAGAGAATAGTGGGGAAAAAGATGAGCTATGATGAAACTTCTGCCTTCTGGAAAGAGAAGGTACCTCCAGAAAAGTACAGAGAAGCTCATCTCAAACTCATCTTTGTCGGAAGAAAGTATTGCAGACCAGCCAACCCTCGTTGCGAGTTCTGCCCTTTTAACAAGTCATGCTCGAGCAGTAAGATAACTATTCGATAATTGAGACGAATAAGAGGAAAAATTATATGGATGAGATAAAAAAAGGTTTTGTACAGACAAGTATCGTGAAAGCAATTCTCGCTACTACGAGAATCAATAGAGAAAAGTTTGCTGAAGAAGAGATAGGAAGCATGATGATTTCCAAGAAGATCTCGTATCGTCCAAATCCAATCCACTTTTCAGGGGGCGTCCTTTTTTTGACTGAAGAGCCTCTGAAAGCTTACATGAGTGTTATTTCTTCGACGCTTTCAGGTCCTATTAGACTATTCCCCCTTTTTTCACTCGATGATCTGAAGAAAATTATTAACCATATTTCCATTGAAAGAGTCATTTGCAACATAAGAGGAAATTCCTCCTTATGCAGTGAAATATCAAACAATCTCCTTTCTATTTTAAGTAAAAGTAATAATGCGACTTCATTATTCAAAGTAGCTTTGAATATACAGGGTGTTGGGGAAAAGTTCGGTTTTTCACCACTCCCACAAGGATGTGAAAATTATGGAAGAATTCTATCAGAAAAGATGTTAAAGAAAGAGTGCATGGATTATGCTATTTTCTTGAAAGAAAAGGGCTTGAAATAAATTTAAGCTTAGATATAAAAATGGCGGCGGGGCCCCCGCAATAGAAAAGTAGCGG
>POCB01000052.1 GCA_002899805.1 Fervidicoccus sp. | reverse complement strand
GTGGAACGGAGGAGTACCCTATCCTTGGGGTGCACGGATTTCCATGGATATTCTGGATGAGTTTCCTGATGTCCTCTATGACTTCATCGCTCCAGCTTATTTCCCCCTCGAACTTGTTCTGAGAGTCAACGATGATTCCCGAGATATCACCGATCTTCTTCGCTACATTCTCTGGGATATCATCCATCGAGCTCGTCTTCCTCGAAATGATCAGAATGGGAGGGCATTTTCCAAGGCTGAAACCAGCGACTTCCACGTCCCCCCTTTCTGCAAAGAATGGCTCAGAACTCTCCTCCCCGCACTTCTTCCATCCCCTTCCCTCGAGAGAAGCTTCTATGGAGGCTGCTACTTTTTCCCCCTCGCCGGTCGAAGCCGGATCGTTCTCATGTCCCCCTACACCGTGGAGGAACATCATCTCATAGCCGAGCTCCCTCATCCTAGAGTCGAGCACCTTCACGAGCTTGGCCCCACCTACGTTCTTGAATGGCCCGGGATGGACGTTGGAGATGACGACCAATAAGGGGGGATCTCCGCTGATTTTGAAGACCGGGATTTCAACCTCTTTCTCCTCCGAGAAGTTCTCGAGCACTCTCGAAGGAGTTGCTATCGCCGAAGAGGGATTGGATGAATGCGCTGAAGAGGAAGAAGGGATCCTCCCCATAAGCAAGCTTCCTCGCAGCTATCTTCACAGCAACGAGGGCCAAGAGGAGGATGATGCTACCTATGACAGCCCTCTCGCTTATCTCGCTGTATATAACTGCCGAGGCTATGAATGGCACAACATAGATGTGGTTCTCTGGAGAGAGGGAGAGCAGCACCAGGGAGGTGATCGAGGGGACCATGAGGAAAAGCGAGAACGGAGGCCTGAACAGAACGAGCTCCATCATCGCCACGACAGCCACAGTCAACGAAGAGATCGCGAGGATCCTCCTCAAGTTGAGGGCCCTGTTCCTGGAAAACAGAAGCATGAGGGAGGTGAATGCCATTTCCCCGAAGTATATCAGCGTTCCCTTCAGAGCCGAGAATATGAGGGCTAGACCTATGGCTCCATAGGTGAGCTTCCTCGCAGACCTCCCGAACAGCATCTTGAAAGATTGCTCAAACTTTCTGGACATTCGAGTTCAGCTTCCCCCCATTTGAACTAAAATTCGATCTCTCATCTCTCCACATTGGAGAGGTTCACACCAGACTGCATAGAATAAGAATAATTGCGATGCAGAGATAAAAACTATTGCGTTTTTTTGAACTATTGTATTATCTGGAAGCCCATGGCCCTTAGCTCGTCCTTGATCTTCTGCTCGAGGTCGCTGCTCGGCAGCTCAACTATAAGTTCAGCTTTGGCATAGCCAGGCGGTATGTTTATCCCCAGCCTGTCGTGCTTTATTTCGAGAATGTTTCCCCTGTTGTTTGAGATGACCTCGAGAGCCCTCTTCAGCTCTCCCGGGAAGTCCTTGAGTATCACGCCGATCTCAGCTATCCTACTTTCGGCGGAGAGCCC
>POCB01000120.1 GCA_002899805.1 Fervidicoccus sp. | reverse complement strand
TCATTCAAATCCAAATCTACGGTTATCATTCTCTCACCAGGTCCATATACGGTACACCAAGTGAAAAGTTTTCCTTCCAATATGGTTCAGTTTGGTTCAACCTATACAGAGATTTTTCAATGACTATATTCATATCTAGTCTAGCTCTCTTCCAACCATTGCACCATTCTGTCAACAGCAAAAAGGGGGGAGCATTCTGCTGAAAAATTGGAAGAAGACCCTCCTTCAATATCCTCTTCTCCTCCTTCCCCATCAGCTCCCCCTTACTCTGACTGCACTTGAATGGGATGCTCACCTCCTCACTCAGCTCTTCCACAGCTATACTTTTCAGCTTCTTTTTATCGATATCCTTTTCCCAGTAGTGAATTGGAACAGAAAAATATACTCTGACTTCTGCCTCTCTTGACCATGAAGACTTTTTGGGACTCTCATATTTGCAGTACAATACGTAGGCATATACTTTTCCATATGATCTCTTTAACCGAGTATCGATCAACTGGATATCCTGAACGAAGTCCTGAAGTCTTCGATAATTGCTGAGCCATACTGCCATAGCACATCTCGTGAGATTCTTATAATAGTAGTAGCATTCACTGACCAGACTCGCATTCTCCACCCTCTCCTCAGTATAGCTCTTCCAAGAAAATCTCCTCTCCGGGGGAAAGCATTCGACGAAATCAATTAGACTCCTTCCCCTCGGAATCCACATCATCGTTCTCCTCCGTGTTCTTCTCAGCATTCTCTATCCTTGTCTCTGCCCCTCCTCCATCTATGTTCTTTATCATTATTGAATTTATCTTCGAAACTTTTACTACCACCATTTTATGGTCGGTTATCAGAACTACTCCAGTTCCAGTTAGATAGCGAACTGTTCCCATGAAATTCGATTTTCCAGTGTTTATAAAAACTTCATCACCTATACATATTTTCACTCCGAGGATAGATTGACATGTCCTTATCTCATCTTTATTGACTCTATACATAATGCCACCTCGCGATTTTCATTCAAAAAAAATTGATTTTGTGAGATTTAACCCTTTGGGGGTTAAATTACCAGATAAGTTCTCCCTGTCTTGCTCTGCTTGAGTCTTGGCGTTATTATTATGTGCCCATACTTTCCGAGAGCTTTCTGTATTCTTGTCATCTCCTTTATCACTGTTGAACTGTTTGTCCACAGCCTCATCTTCTGTCCAGTCTCCAATATTTTGCCAGTTATTATCACTCCTCTGTCAGCAACTTCTATGTCCTCAACCTCTATGCTCTTGTCAATGAAGTCCCTCAGCATTCCATCAACCTTCATTCTCGTTAGCATTTCTTCTCTCGCTATTTCTTTCCTTATTTCATCATATGATACGGGTTTCTTTTCTTCTACAGGGAGAGGTTTTTTACTCATATTTCCACCTCCTCATATTTTTTTAAAGGGAAATACGAAAAAAACGTTATTTGGTTTGAGATTCAACCAAGACGAAATATACATCTATATCATCCTCCTTCAGTTCT
>POCB01000087.1 GCA_002899805.1 Fervidicoccus sp. | reverse complement strand
TTCCTCAAGAGGCTCAGGAGCTATCACTACCCCGGCGGCATGTGTGCTGGCGTGTCTTGCTAAACCCTCTAAAGCCTTGGCGATATCTAATAATTGTTTAGTTCGTTCATCTGTCTCATAGAGTTCCATCAATTCGGGAGTTTTCGTTCTCGCTTCCTCAATCGTCACCCCTTGTGGGATGAGCTTCGCTATCTTATCCACATAGGAGAGGGGAATCTCCAAAGCCCTTCCCACATCCCGCACCGCTGCTCGAGCGGCCATCGTGCCAAAAGTTATTATCTGGGCTACTTTATCCCTTCCATATTTGTCAATTACATATCTTATGACTTCTTCCCTTCTCACATCACAGAAGTCCAAATCTATGTCTGGCATACTAACTCTATCGGGATTGAGGAACCTTTCAAAGAGTAGCCCGTATTTCAGTGGGTCAAGCTGGGTAATGCCCAAAACATAGGCAACGATGCTTCCCGCCGCTGAGCCCCTTCCCGGTCCCACTGGTATGCCCTTTTCCCTCGCCGCCTTCACTATATCCCAGACGATAAGAAAGTATCCCGCATAGCCCTTGGAAATTATTATTGAAAGCTCGTATTTAAGGCGTTCCTCAGCTTCTTTCGGTCGTTGAGGATAGCGTTTGGGAAAATTTTCCCAGCAAAGCTTCTCAAGATAGGATTCCAAGCTATAGCCCTCGGGAACAGGGAAATAAGGAAGGTGAGGCTCCCCCAACTCCAACTCCAAATTACAACGAGCAGCGATTTCAAGGCTGTTTTCAAAGGCTTTTGGGACATCCGAGAAAAGGTTATACATCTCCAATGGACTCTTAAAGTAGAATTCAGAGGTGCCGAAACCGAGTTTTTTCGGTTTGCTGATGGTGGAGCCCGTGCCTATACAAAGAAGGATTTCGTGAATTCTCGCATCGCTTTTCCTGAGATAATGGACATCGTTAGTAGCTACTAAAGGAATAGAGAGCTTTTTGCCCAAACTTATCAAAGCCTCTTTTACCTTTTTCTCCTCGGGTAGACCGTGGTCTTGGAGCTCGAAATAGAAATTGGTTTCACCAAATATATCCCTGAACTCTAATGCAGTTTTTTCCGCTCCGTCAATGTCGTCGTTGAGTATCTTGCGGGGAATCTCCCCTACGAGGCAGCTAGTCAAGGCGATAAGTCCCTCGCTGTGCTTGGCAAGGATTTCCTTATCAATTCGTGGCTTGTAATAGAATCCCTCGGTGTTTGCGAAGGAAACGAGTTTGAGGAGATTTTTATATCCCTTGTAGTTTTTGGCAAGCAGGATGAGATGGGTTAAGGAGGCATCAACTTGTCCCTCCTTATCCGTTGCTCTTCGGGGTGCCACATACATCTCACAGCCTATTATCGGTTTTATCCCTTTTTCCTTGCATTTTAGATAAAAGGGAATCGCTCCGTAGAGAACACCGTGGTCGGTAAGGGCTAAAGCGGGCATACCGAGCTGGTCTGCGTAGTCCACCAGCTCGTCTATCCTGCACATCCC
>POCB01000167.1 GCA_002899805.1 Fervidicoccus sp. | reverse complement strand
TGAGTGCTGATCCTCAGAGAGTATCTCTACGCACATCGCTCCTCCGCAATCGGCTTGATTCCCCCAGTAAATGCATTCACGCTTCTTGGACTCTAGTGCATACTTCATTAATTCAATAACGTCTCCCTGGATCTCCTCTATCTTCATTATCTGACAAATCGGTGGTGAAGTATGAGTGTATGGGCAGTAGAGCATCTGCATCACACCTCGCAGATATAGACGTAGTGAAACTCTAAGTCATTTGGTAGTATCTCGGTGGCTTCCTGCTCCTGGATCTGCTTCTTCAATGACACCACGATTATCTCATCCCCCCGCCTCCATTGATAGATCCCTGAATTCACCTTGAGATTCAGATTAAATAATTGATTAATTAGATCTGCTACTGCTCCGTGCCTAATGAAGCTCAGTATCTCAGCTCTATTAGACACAGCCTCTTTAACGATGTATCTAGCAAGATCCTCATTCATTCTCTTGACATGTATGCAGAAGCTCCTTAGATCAATGGAGTTAAGCGGTAAAGCACTTAGGAACACAAGCCTACTCATCTACATCACCACCTCGCTCTCACACACTCCTTAAGCTCATCTATTCTTAGCCCATCATATCTTATGTAATTAACTAATTCATACAGTATTCTCATCATTGTTCTCCTCACACCAACCGCATCAATTGACTCAGTTATCTTGCGTAGATCTATGAACCAAGGCTCCCTGGCGATGAATAAATCAATCTTCATCTCGGATATAGCACCGACCCACTCCTTAATATCGCTATCAGTATACACCTTAACAGTAAGTGTCGAGGGTTTGCTATACGTTATCTCCCACACCACCTCAAAGTATCTATCGAGGTTATCAGAGAACATAGGCAGAATCCTTTTTCTAAGCCTTATCAACTTGGTGTCTTCTCTCTCCCCATGCTCAATGAAGTATCTAATCTTTCTCTCCTCGTCATATTTAGTGAATACAACAACACTCATATCACTCATATCACCACCCCACAACAAATCATTCACATCTCTCCTCTCGCATATCACAATAGTTCTTGATTAACATATTAATTGTGTCCTCAGGACATAGGTAAGAAGATAGATAAGGAGCTGGCATTCTCCTACATCTCCTATCAATAATGCTGAGCACCATAGACACATAACCCTCCATCACCTTGTATCTCTTGCAATTGGATCTACCAAATAGATCCTCTGAGATATGCAACCACAGTCTCTCCACACCAAATGGATAGCTACGTTTACTAGATCGTAGATGCACAAACAATGTCTTCATAACCCACCGCCACCTCCTGATCTTTCTCACAACATCACTCATATGTATATATATGTTTTTGAGATATATAAGTTTTAATGCTAGTGCATCAATAAGTTAATTAAGAAATGATCACGCAGATCACTCCTAGGTAACCGATCCGAGGAAAAAGATCTGTTCTGGTTACCATAAGGGTATGGTGGCGGTTACCTGAACCCTGTAACCATGATCATTATTTAGTGA
>POCB01000083.1 GCA_002899805.1 Fervidicoccus sp. | reverse complement strand
AACCTGATCAGGGTCGAGACCAAGGTTCCACGAAATGTCGCCTTAGAGAAGCTCAGACAATACGGGTTATTGGGCGAATTTGATAAAGAGTCTTTTACCAGGAGATTATCTAGTGCTATTGCTGAGGCGGAGGCTTCTGGGGATCAGGTGGCTCTTCAGCTGTTCAGGTCTATGCAGAACGCTGTTCTACCGCTTCTCCCAATGGATGCCAGGATTTACTCATTGACAGTAGCCGATGGAGGCATAGGGTATCTAGTCGCTACGAGTTTAGCGGCTGATGTGGCAAATACACAGCTTGAGAAGTATCAGATGATCCTGAGTGAGCTACAGAAGAATGCCCAAATTAATCAAGCAGTGATTCAGCAGTTATCAAGCAGATACGGAGCCGACGCAGTGTCCACTATGCTGAATAAGTTATTTGGCTTGTCTCGTGTGGTTAGTGTGTCTCAGTCAATCACGCTTGAGAAAACAAGCTATGTCTCCACAGGCGTTCACGATGTCATCGATTCTCCACAACAAGAACTCACTCGAGTAAGAGTTGATATCCCGCTCAAGCCTCTGATTGTCCCTAGGATAATTGCTACTGAGAGAACTAATTATTCACCAACTAGTGTTTACGAGGCCGTTGAGTCTCCACAGCAAGATTTCACCAAATTAAAAGTTGATGTCCCGCTCAGGCCACTAGCTGTTCCTAGGATCATTACGCTTGAGAGAACGAATTATTCTCCAGCAAACGTCTATGATGTCATTGATTCTCCGTGGAGTGATTTCACTCGGTTAAGAGTTGATGTTCCTCTTAGGCCACTAATTGTTCCGAGGATTGTTACTACTGAGAGAACGGATTATTCACCAACTAATGTCTATGAGGTTGTTGATTCTTCACAGAATGTTCTCACTAGATTAAAAGTTGATATTCCGCTTAAGCCAATGATTATTCCCAGGATAATAACTACTGAGAAAATTGATTATGCCTCAGCAAGTGTATATGATTTACTTGATTCTCCACAGCATGAATTCACCAGGTTAAAAACCGATGTCCCCCTTAAGCCATTGATCGTTCCCAGGGTTGCTACGCTGGAGAAGATTGATTATCCATCAACCAATATCTATGAGGTTGTTGAGTCTCCGTGGAGTGATTTTGTTAGGGTAAGTACTGATGTGAGGCTTAGGCCACTAGTTGTTCCTGACGTTGTTGTTGTTGAGAAGCCTCCGTTAGTGATCGCTGAAGAAGTCTTTGATGAGAGAATTGTTCCTGGGGAGGATTATGTGTCCATGGTTGTTGAGACCCCTCTGAAACCAGTTGTTGTCCCAAGGATCATCACGCTTGAGAGAACGGATTATGTCTCGGTGAGCGAGTATGAGGAGAAGACTGCGGAATCAACTCAGGAGAGCAGGGGTATGCTAACAATCTTACCCTATTACAAAGAGACATTTGTTCTC
Organism: Fervidicoccus sp.; assembly: GCA_002899805.1. Taxonomy (GTDB): domain Archaea; phylum Thermoproteota; class Thermoprotei_A; order Sulfolobales; family Fervidicoccaceae; genus ARK-14. Next base: position 74 of record POCB01000083.1, on the reverse strand, counting down.
AAGGTGGTTGAGGAGGATATACCGACTAGCGAGGCTCCTCCCGAGACGCCTCCGAGAGTTGCTACGGTGGGGTA
>POCB01000259.1 GCA_002899805.1 Fervidicoccus sp. | reverse complement strand
TTCTCGTCGAGGGAGAGGTGCAGGGACCTGGTGAGTATATGCTCTTCGGCCAAGTGGACTGGGCTCCAGTTGAGGAGAGCATAAATGGCGTCATAGTTTTCGATGGCAGCGTCTGGCCGCCGGAGGAGCTCGGATTGCTCAGGTCTCCGATAAAGCTCTACGTTAGGGAGGGGAGGATATATAGAATAGATGGGGGGTATGAAGCGAGGATGTTTGAAAAGTGGCTGAAGTCCTTCAACGATGATAACATGCTCGCTGTAGCTCATCTATCTTATGGAGCGAATCCCGGTGCCAAGCTGACGGGAAACATACTCGAGGATGAGAGGGTCTGGGGGATCGTCGAGTGGGGTCTCGGATCTCAGTCCTCAAGCTTCAAAGGGAAGCTGGGGCCTGCTTCATCCCATACAGATGGAATATCCATGAGCCCCACCCTCACGGGAGACGGTGAGAAGATCATCGAGAACGGTGAATACGTCCATCCAAGCTTGGCAGGGCTGGCCTCGAAGCTAAGGAAGCCCATGTAAGGGGGAGAGACGATGAAGCTATTGGTGCTCAACCCAGTTTCCACAGAAATCTGGGACGAGGTCACCTCGAACTATGTGAGAAGATATCTGGAGCCTTCTACTTCTTTGGAAATAAGGAGCTTGAGAGAGGGGCCTGAAGCGATCGAGAGCGAATACGACAAGGCTCTAGCTGAGCGCTACGTCGTCGAGGAGGTCATGAGGGCCGAGAGGGAAAAATTCGATGCTGTGGTTATAAACTGTTTCGATGATCCTGGGCTCCACGCCTCGAGGGAGGTTGCGAGCATCCCGGTCTTCGGCATAGGAGAGACTTCCCTTTATTATGCTCTCATGTTGGGAGAATGTATCGCCGTCATTTCGACTGGAAAGTACGCTTCTATTTCATATAGAAAGAAGGCGAGGGAGCTTGGAATAGAATCTAGGCTCGTGTACTCAGCTGGGATAGAGCTACCTGTGCTGGAGCTGAAGAAAGACCCGAGAAGAGTGAAGGAGCTCCTCCATGGAGAGATCGAGAGGGCTATCAATGATCACAAAGCTGAAGTCGTTGTGCTAGGATGCGGGGGCTTCATAGGAATGGCGGAAGAGCTCTCGAAGTCCTTCAAGATCCCGATCATAGATCCCACATTGGTCACAGTGAAAGTTGCGGAGGCCTCCGTGAAAATGGGGTACAGACACAGCAAGCTTTTCCTCTTCGATAGAATGGAAACGCCCCATGTTTGATATTATCTCATGCCGAGAAAGTAGCTTTCGGCTAGAATGGAAGCTTGGAGCAGAAGTGGTCGAAAATGGGAGAAAGGAGAGATGCTGTATGCATGGAGATCATAAAGGGAAGGAGATGCGTGAGATCTTTCAGAGAGGAGGCAATATCTGAGCAAGACTTGAGAGCCATTCTTGAGGCGGGAATTTGGGCCCCCAGCGGAAGCAACGCTCAGCCATGGAAGTTCTTCGTGGTGAGGGATAGGAATAGAATCGATAAGATAAAGATGGTCTCTCC
>POCB01000300.1 GCA_002899805.1 Fervidicoccus sp. | reverse complement strand
CTCCACCGGCATCGATGCACCTGACATAGAGGTAATCGTGATGGCTAGGCCGACGAAGTCCAGGATACTGTACTTACAAATGAAGGGCAGAGGTACCAGGATATATAAGGAAGGGGACAAGGTTGTTAAAGACAAGTTCGTCCTCATAGACTTCGTCGACTCCTGGAGATTGGATAGGGAGGAGGACAAGCCGATAACTAACGAGGACATAATGAAGGATGAAGAGGAGGAAGAGAGGGAGCTCCACGGACTATCTGAACCGTCAGAAGCAACGCAGAGGAGGGAAACCGCGCGTTACGGGGAGAAGAAGGAGGAACAGATGGTAATCCTTGACGTTCCAGTCACCATTGTTTACTCCGAGGTGATAGCCCCAGAAGTCAAGAACGAATTAAAGGGAATTAGCGAGCAGGTGGTAAAGCAAGTGAAGGACTACCTGATGGCACAGGAGGAATTATGGATGAAGAGGACGCAATTTGAGACAGCAGTAATGTCATTTGACTACCTTTACAGGAAAAATCTGGGTAGGGTGCTTGATGAAAAATATCTGAATGAATTGATGGATTTTCTCAACAACCAAGGTATAACCGAGGACATCCTAAAGGATACTTATGGAGAGCCCGATGCAAGCCTCAAAGACTTCGTGGAAGTGGCCTTGGGATTAAAGACTTTTCCAACCCCAGAGGAAAGGAAAAGGAATATGGTTAAAGAATGGTACCATAGGAAAGCATATCCGAAAGAGTGTGAAAAACTGTTCATGGCGCTCTACGACTTCAGGAAGAGAAACCCAAATATAGATAAGGGAACATTTTTTAACGCCGAGGTGGTCAAGCAAGCTGGGGGAATCTCCAGGGTAAAGGAATGCTTTGGGGATATAGGTTCTTTCTGGGAATTATATGAGAAGGTGGTGAGAGAAATTGGTTAATGAGTGCTACGAAAACTCGATGAGGCAGGGCAAAGAGGTCAATTGGAACTCCTTCGGGGACGAGCTATGGAACATAGCTGACATATTTAGGAGCGACATCGTAAAGCCTACGGAATACTTGGAGGAGTTCTCATATTTATTTTTCTTGAGGCTGTTCGATGAGCAGGAGATTTACCAAGAAAACGTAGCTAAAGAGTTAGGGGAGGAATACAAATCCACTATACCAGAGGAATACAGGTTCTTTAACTGGGCATGTGATCCTAGGAATTACGCTAGAAATAATGGATTTAAAACTGTTACAGAGTTTTTGGACAAAATGTTCTCAGATTTGGCTAATTTACAGGATATTGGAAATCCCAAGATAGATGAGGACAGGAGGATAATCAGGAAGATCTTCTCCAACAAAGTTAGGAGGATGCAGAATGACAACACTGTTATTCAAGTAATAAATAAGCTAGGAATACTGAAACTACCTGAAGATGAGGGGAAAAAATTTGATGCCTTAGGTAGAGGATATGAATTTTTGATGTATAAGCTAGGGCAACAAGGGAGCTATGGCCAATATTTCACCCCTAGAAATATAATTTCCTTTATGGTTA
>POCB01000257.1 GCA_002899805.1 Fervidicoccus sp. | reverse complement strand
TCAGGGCTGTAGGAATAGGACCCCAGATTAAGAGGGGATTGCGACCTACTACAAATTTATTCAAATATAAAAAAGTCTTAGTAGGAATAGGACCCCAGATTAAGAGGGGATTGCGACCCATAACAACATCTTTTCTATTCAAATATCCTAGTAGGAATAGGACCCCAGATTAAGAGGGGATTGCGACCTAATGTAAAGATAATATTTCTTACGACGTGAGTAGGAATAGGACCCCAGATTAAGAGGGGATTGCGACGCTGCTTGAAGATGCCAAGCGGCCTCTGCTGCGTAGGAATAGGACCCCAGATTAAGAGGGGATTGCGACATTGCCCCAGTCTCAATTTCATTTATATCAAGTAGGAATAGGACCCCAGATTAAGAGGGGATTGCGACAAAGCTCATCTGTCATCTGCCGCACAAACATCAGTAGGAATAGGACCCCAGATTAAGAGGGGATTGCGACTCTCTAATGGCGAGATATCGAAACGCAGATAATCGTAGGAATAGGACCCCAGATTAAGAGGGGATTGCGACACCAAAAAGTGACCCGAATGTAAAAAAGCATCCACATAGGTAGGAATAGGACCCCAGATTAAGAGGGGATTGCGACCACATCATCATCTCCATAATTCACTACTGGCTTAAGTAGGAATAGGACCCCAGATTAAGAGGGGATTGCGACCTGTCCGCCAGCTTTTCTAAGTCTGCCGATGCCCTGGCGTAGGAATAGGACCCCAGATTAAGAGGGGATTGCGACCCAAACCAAAATTCTAATTATTTTTTCCATTTTCGTAGGAATAGGACCCCAGATTAAGAGGGGATTGCGACTACCATTTAAACAACAAATATTCACCGGGGTAAATATTATGTAGGAATAGGACCCCAGATTAAGAGGGGATTGCGACTGTGCTTGTAGATGTCAATTCCGGTTCCGGGGCCAATGTAGGAATAGGACCCCAGATTAAGAGGGGATTGCGACAAATGAATCTACAAAATTAAAAAAAGATCGTAAAAGTAGGAATAGGACCCCAGATTAAGAGGGGATTGCGACTTCAAATCTGCATTCACCTTTTAATTCCTCTTTATGTAGGAATAGGACCCCAGATTAAGAGGGGATTGCGACAAAGAAATTCCTTAAAACTTCATTTTCAAATTTAGTAGGAATAGGACCCCAGATTAAGAGGGGATTGCGACCTTAATTAAATTAATCAAGGGGATTTAAATTAATATTTGTAAAATTTTTAAAGCGGTTAGAGGTATTTAATCACTTATTGTCTGCATTGCAATTATTTATAAGGCGTTGAAAAAAAGATGATAAGATAAGTTTGAAAATCTAAACAATGTTGCGTTTTGGATTCTGATCACAATTTTTTCCTTAAATTGATATCTGAGTAGCAAAATTATAAAATTTCATACAAATACCGATGAAGAGTTCGAGGAGGATCAAAAATGAAGGCAGTAAGAGCTTTAGGCCTGGCAGTTGGCTTTGTTCTGGGCCTGTCGCTGGTCACGAACCTGGCC
>POCB01000069.1 GCA_002899805.1 Fervidicoccus sp. | reverse complement strand
TGCCTGAAGCCAATCCCCTATACTGAAAAATATCGCCGTTATCACTCCAGCCTGTGCTGCTAGCTTGACACTTTCGAATTTCTTGACTAGGTGAAACGCTATCATTACGATAAAGGCTGGGTAGATTAGCATGAGCCATGGTACGGCGTAGTTTATAACTGCCTGAAGACCGGCAAGCCCTATGAAATAACCTACAATGTTACCCCAAATCATTGTCCACTTGTACTTCATTTTACCCTTGCTCATCTCCTCGAATACGTCTCCAGCCGTGGAGAGAACTCCTGCAGAAGTCGTTATGCATGCTAGGGCTAGAAGGATTGCGAAAATAGCTGTACCAGCGGGGCCAAGAAGCCCCCTCACTATATTAACTGTCAGTTCTCCTATGGCCGCTTCAGGGAACTTCGCTCCCGATGTAGCTCCAATGTATACCTCTACTGTAGAGGTGAAAGCGAGGAATATCGCCACTATACCTCCCGTGATGACGACATTCTTGAACATCTCTTCCCTTTCCTTTATTCCCCTTCTCCGGAACTCATTCATTATCCATAAACCCATCAGTGCTGCTGCTAAACCGTTCATCGTATTGTAAGCATTCAGGACGCCGTCCGCTAAAGCAGTGGGTGAGCCTGGCTCTATGGGGCTTGATAGTGGGTGTATGATGCCAGCAATAAACACTATGAGTATGAAGAGGAGGAGGGCTGGTGCTATATATAATCCAAGCTTATCGAACACCTTTGGACGGGAGTAAACTATGTAGTAATTGATGGCGAAGTACAGTATGAGGAAAACCCATAATGGGACCTGAGGATAGAAAAGCGCGAAGGCCATAGAGTAAGTAGCAGATGCCACCCTTGGGAGGATGAACAACACACTCAGTATTAGCATGGCTATTGAAGTATACACATAGGCGAACTCTCTTCCCAATATCATTTCAGATAAACTGAAGAGCGATTTACCTCGGTAGACCACAACTAAATATCCTAGGAAAACCAGTCCGCTGTTTATTAAAGCGTATCCGAGAGCTCCCAGAACCCAGTTTGCCCCTGTCATCCTTCCTAAGAAAATTGGGAAAATGAGGTCCCCGACCCCGTAATGTGCTGAAAACACAGCGAAGCTAACTATTGCGAGTATTTTCCAATTAATAAAAGCGTGCTTGACATCAGAAGCTTCACTCACTGTCATTCACTGAGTTTTTTAATATATAAAAGCCTTTCGTATACCCACGATTTTCCCATCGTTAATACGAGATTCAATGACGTCTTACAAAAAAGTGAAGGGAGTTGAAACTCCATAGGGCTCATAATATCCAGAGCAAGACCATTTATCCTCGAAGCCTTTCCCTCTCATCATCCATTTGTTATGCTGTCCCTAACCAAGCCTTTCTTTATTGAATCCTCAGGCTCCATGGTGCATGGAAAATATGTATCATAGCTTACTCCGTCTGTATCCTCATTCAACGCCTACGAACCTAATCACTCAATCATTCCAACTTCCGGATATCCTTGAACCATCTGACAACGAATTTC
>POCB01000146.1 GCA_002899805.1 Fervidicoccus sp. | reverse complement strand
ATGGCCTACCTTTCCGGCCTCCAGCCTATACCCGTCAGACACAGCCAACAGCTCCTTCAGCGACATGTTGTACCTATACCACGCTCTTTTTGGACACGACAGGTCCTTCACCTCCACGTATCCCAACCTGGACTTGAACGCCTCTATCACCTTCATAGCAACCTCTTTCATGTCTCCTCCTCCATCAATTGGTACTCTAGTATCTGATGCACCTCCCATAACATCTCCGCAATTCTATTCAGCTCCTCCCTAACATCTCCCTCCGTCTTGTCCGCTATTTTTTCAATTCTTACAATTGTACTATATATTATGTCCATAGCCATTATGATATCTGCTGCCGTCATGCCTTCATACTGTCTATCATTCCTGCCAAGGCAACCTCATAGCTATTTACAACATCTGTAGCGCCTAGTCTTATCATCACACGCCACATGAATCCCCTATACCTAATCTCACTCAATTCGCTACACCTCTTAACAGGCAACCCAGTTACAACTCTCGCCAACCTTAGGGCCTCTTCATCACCATCTCTACACAATATCTTTGCCGCCTTCACCGCATCATATATCTCTAGCTCACCTCCTTTTCCATGCCTTATAATTCTCGCAACCATCTTGTTCGACACTATCCCCTTCCCGAAACCAACACCACCAAACACAGGATACAATCTCTCTACCATCACCTCCGGAATTACTGTACCACCAAACCAATAGTCATTGTAAGGCCTTACAACTTCAATATCGTCGATATTACTCAGCAACTTCAGAATGTCAATATCTACTACACCTTCAATTTTGTATCTATACTCTTTCTCTATCTTCTTATACAACTTGCATGACGTGTGGCTACCCAATGCGACACCAGTCAACGCATACATCAAACTCCTCCTATTCTTCCACAGACACAGCCTCCATCCCCTCTTCTTAATCACATCAACGACCTTAGGCGGCTCCACCTTAACCACAATCCATGAATTAAGTATACCTGCACCTGCGCCCCACCATATATCCTCGCCATTCTTGATCTCCTCACCGTCGAAGCTTACTACCCTAATCCCCTGTTCCCTTAGTATTTCAACTATAGCGTCGACCTCCTCCTCACCTACCCTCCCCTCAATCCAGACCCTCATACCTCCTCCACAAGCATTAGTCCATCTGCCACGTCCTCAATCAGTTTCTTGATGTTCCTAATCCCCTTCCTAAATGTCTCAACCGCGTAGCACACATTACCCGCAAGCTCTACCTCCCTCTTTATGCTCTCCAGTATCTGCATGACTTTAGCCCTCACGACCCTATATAACAAGTCGTACCTTTCATCGATCTTCCTATCCGGCATGATCTTGACAAGCTCATTCTCATATATCTCTATCAAGTTCTTCACGTCCTCTATACTCTTTATAGTAGCCACAAATGTCTTCATATTCATATCTAGTATGATTATGCTCGCCCTTATTTTCTCGAATTCGTATACCATGGTCACGACTCGTGCCAGTGTTCTATCTCTTCATACAGCACCTCCTCCATTTCCTCCAGCA
>POCB01000243.1 GCA_002899805.1 Fervidicoccus sp. | reverse complement strand
CTCATTCCTCGCGCTTTCTTCGAGCGCTCTCTTGTCGTTATCAGTGAGGGGGGAGGCGAGGGAGAGGAGAAGGGTTTCCCTCCATGTCAGGACGAGGGTTGAGAGGAGGGTCCTGAAGCTCGTCCCAATGTGGCTAGGCTTCTCCATAGTGATGGGGGTCGCCTTCGTCAGCCCCAAGTTCCTGAATGTGCTGCTATCCTCGATGAGAGGGATCGCCTATAGCTTCCATGTGAACTCTGGCTTCATACTCCTATTTGCTCTCCTTATCCTCTCAGCTGGAGTGATGGGAGGGAGCTACATAGCCGGTGTCATAGGGAAGATGAACTCCCTGTTCATAGGTTCTCTGTCCCTCTCCGCCCTCCTCGTAACGCTCTCCCTCTTCCTTAAATCGCATCCGCTATCTGGAGGAGAGCAGGTCCTCTACGCTGCAGGGATCTCGATCCTCGGAGTTCTGGCCCTCTCAGTCCCTCCGACCCTCCTATCGCTGCTCGCAGACTATACAGATGCCTCGAGGATAAGGGGACCCTCCTCAGGAGTCTATGTGACGAGCATGGGAATCGGAATTGCGCTGGGGGAGTCGATGGGGGGAAAGATATATGACAGCTTCGGACTCCCGTTCCTCCTCGCTTCCTTGGCTCTGATCTTCTTCCCTCTGAGCATGGGGACATGGCTCATGCTCCGCTCAGATGGGAGAGGACGGAATCTGCGGAGATGAAAGAGTTTCAGGGATGGCTCGATTTTCTCGGGACTTTCGAGCCGAGAGGTATCATCTCCTCCAGCTCTGTCTTGGAGATCTGGGTGTTTCCCGTGAGGATCTTCAGGATTCTACGCGTCTCTGGAGAGTTCAATTGCTTCACAATCTCCTCCATGTCCTCTGTGCTAGCATTCTGCGGAGGATATATCACGTTCACGTGGTTCTCAGCCACGAATAGAGTTCCGGGAGGGACCAGAGCCGCCTTCAAGACCGCTCGCTTCGGATGCCCAGTTATCCTCGCAGCAACTATAGCAGGTCCCCTGTCCGCCTTTTCTATGGGGTAATCGATGTACTGCGGCTTATCCTTCCTGTTATTGAGGACGAGCCTTCCATCTTTTATGTTGTGGGACCATATCAGGAGGATGGCCCCTTCCGGAGTGCTCCTCAGCCTATCTTTGCTCCGGTTCCAGACGATCTTCCCCGTCTGCACCCTGTAGCCCATTTCTCTGAGCGTCGAGGAAAACTCGAAAGCCTTCTCAAGATATTCCGCTTCCTCGGAGAATATCGTTATTCCATTGCGCCTGAAGACATATCTCCCCGTGTTCTCGGACTTCTTCAAGACGAGGAGCTGGAAGGTGTGGTTGGCTCCATCGAAGGGAGAGTTCCCATCGAGAACCCTCATGTAAACAATGTCTGAGCTTTTGACTATGAAGTCCCGCAGCTTCTTGAAGTAAGCTCCATTGTTCATGCCCGAGGAGACGACGTATGCGAGGAATCCATTTGGCTTGAGGACCTTGAGGCCCAAGTATATGAAGAAGGCATATATGTTGGGTCTCCCCCATATGA
>POCB01000147.1 GCA_002899805.1 Fervidicoccus sp. | reverse complement strand
GGGAGTGAAATCGCATATGCCAAAGGCGGATATCTCTATCTTAAATCTGGAGGGGGTGCTAATTGATTCTGGGAAGCCCGCTAAAAAAGAAGGCAAATCTTACCATTTCGCTATGCCCTCTCGCTATGGGAAATACATTGAGGAAATGGGCTTCAATGTAGCGAGCCTTAGCAATAACCACATAATGGATTTCGGCTGGGAGGGATTCATCAACACGACGAGGGTATTGGAAAGTCAAGGGCTGAAATATGCGGGGCTAAATGGAAAGATAGCGGAATTCAGTGTAGGCGATAAAAAAGTTTGCGTTGTGGCTTTCGATTTTTCTACCGCTGAGAAATCGTTCTCAATTTTAAATATAGCGATGGCAAAGAGGGTTATTGCAAAGTTGAAGAAAGAACACGATATCGTTATCGTTTCCTTTCACGGTGGCAGGGAAGGATATGAGAGAACGGAGAATAAAATGGAGATGTTTCTCAAGGAAGAAAGGGGAAATCTTGTAGCTTTCAGCAGGGCGGTGATTGATGCTGGAGCCAATTTGGTAATCGGACATGGTCCTCATCTTCCCAGGGCTATGGAACTTTACAGAGGTAAGCTAATTGCTTATAGTTTGGGGAATTTCTTCACATATGGGAGATTTGATATCAAGGGAGCTTGCGGATATGCTCCTATGCTTTATGTCGTTCTTGATGAAAAAGGGAATTTCAAGGAGGGGAGGATAATCCCTTTCAAACAAATCGCTGGCGGTGTTCCCGTATTTGATAAAGAGGGAAAGGCGATAAGCTGGATTTTAAGACTGACGAAGCTTGATTTTCCTAACACGCCCTTAACAATAGAGAGAAACGGCGTGGTAAGAAAGCAGGAACCTAAATCCTATAAACCCTTATCGCTGCCTCTCCCTCAACGGGACAATGGTTCTCGCATTGACCACAGCCTACGCATACCTCAGGGTTGACCTTCGGTATACGAGCCTTCCTCGGTCCTGGGACAAAATTTATCGCCGAATAGGAACAGTTCTCCTGACAAACCAAACAATCTTTACCCTGTGAATAGGGGAGGCAACGATTATAGTTTACCTTCGCCAATCCTATCTTTACCTTCGCTTTATCCTCAAGCTTATAGGGACTAATCGCCCCCGTTGGGCAAACGGTGCTGCAGAGATTGCAATAGGGAGCGCAGGGACCGATGCGTGGGACAAGATGAGGCGTTGCTATCCCTTCCCACCCCGCCTCAAGAAAAGCAGGACGCAATCCTCCCGTGGGGCAAGCCCTTATGCACTCCCCACACCTTATGCATAATCCCAGAAACTCCTCTTCCTTTCTTGCTCCCGGTGGTCTTATCAAATTTGGGGATTGGAACCTCGTCCTTCTAAAAAGGATTCCCATTATCACGCCTAATCCCAAGGAGGAAAGGAAAGCTCTTCTGCTTGGCAAAGAAACAGCCTTTTTCCCTTTTCTGCCGAACGAAATAGCTTTCACGGGACAAGGTTTAACACAATCCCAGCAGAGCGTGCACTCAGAGGTTCTCGTAAGGCGAGGGTCATCGCT
>POCB01000156.1 GCA_002899805.1 Fervidicoccus sp. | reverse complement strand
AAAATCGGACGCAATCTTATTGGACCAGCCACCATTATTGCCTCCTTCGTTTCCAAGCCACGCTCCCTCTGCAGGTTTATAAACTGCACCAAAAGAACCGAGTTGCTTATCACTATGCCCGCAAGCATCAATATCCCCAAAAGGGAGAGAACGCTTATCGTCTCTCCTCCTAAGAGAAGGGCGAGAAGGGCACCGATTAACGCCATAGGTATCGCGGTCATTATAACGAGGGGATGAACGAGGGATTCAAATTGAGAGGCAAGAATCACATAGATGAGGAAACCTGCTCCCACTAAGGCAATGAAAAGTCCGCTAAATGCTTCCCTCCTGCTTTCCTCCGCTCCCCTTATCGCTGTGATATAACCGGGAGGGAACTTCATCTTATTAAGCTCCCTTTGTATATCCCTAACGATATCGCCGAGAGCTCTGTTCCCTTTTGAGGCTGTTACATCAACTGAACGACGAAACTGTCTTCTGGTTATAAGGGATGGTCCAGTTGTTAGCTCTATCTTCGCCACCATTTCAAGGGGAACAGTTGATTTCGTGACCGGAGAATATATGGGCATTCGCTTCAAGTTTGTCTCCCATTCCCTCAGGGAAGCGGGGGCTTGAACCGTTATATCATACTCCTTATCTTTCTCCCTATAATATGTCACTTGCTGACCACCTAAAAGGGTGTAAAGGGCGGAACCTATTTGTCCAGCGGTTATCCCAAATGTCCTCGCCTTCTCCCTGTCTATAATCACCCTATATTCAGGTGCTCCCGATGTCCAGCTTAAATCCACACCGAATACGCCGGGTATCTTCTTCATCCTCTCTTTCAAGTCATTCGCTAATTGGGCAAGGGTATCCAAATCGTCTCCCCTGATTTCCACATCTATATCAGCCATCCCACCTCTTCCACCCGTAAGGAAAGAGGTCATCTCCATAAAACTGAATATCGCATTCGGTATGTTCTTTAGCTTCTCCCGCAACCATTCCTTTGTAACGCTAACTGGCTGCTTAAGTTCCCTAAATGGCTTCAATCTACCTATAATGCTTCCCGATTGGTCGGGATTGGTCGTTCCCATAAGGGCGAATGCTCCCCTCCCTCCACTTCCGCAGTAAGAGGTATAATTTATAAAATCGGGCACCTGAGCCATATATTTCTCCGCTTCCGCTATCACCTTATCCGTTTCCTCAAGCCTCGTTCCCACCGGCGTCTTAACCGTGATGGTGATCACATTGCTTAAAGCGGGGATATATTCTAGTCCAATTACTGGTATAAGGAAAAGGCTCAACACAAAGCTGCCAATTCCTATTCCTATAGTTGCCAAGCGATGCCTCAAAACCCAAGCCAACATCCCTCTATATATTTCCTCAATTGCTTTATATAAATTTTGAAAAGCGTTTACAAGTTTGTAGAGGAACCCTTTCCCTTCCGAAATGGGATGAAGAAGACGAGAGGAAAACATCGGAACGGCGAAGAAAGCAACAAGCATTGAAGTTAGGAGAGCAACAGAGAAAACCATAACCATTGGCGAGAATAACTGCTGAGTAGCACCGCCTAC
>POCB01000039.1 GCA_002899805.1 Fervidicoccus sp. | reverse complement strand
TATTCGTAGAGAACAAGGTTTCTCTCAAGATCCTCCGCATAATCAACCAAGAGGGAGAGTGGTTCATAAACCGCAGAGCCCTTAGAAACTGTAACAGCTGGGTAAACACCCATATGTCTTGAGATCCTTTGGGCAAGGATAGTTCCATCACTCAGCTTCATCAGAAAAACATTATCTGAAAAATAAATATTTATATCTGGGACAAACACGAAGTTTCTTCCATATATGATCCAGCTCTTCCTGTATCTCTCAACAACATCTCTATAGTTTTTATATAGGTAATCAATGAATTCATCGCCGAGATACCTGTAGCCGACCCCTAGCAACAGAAGAAACCCCATGATTTTGGGCTGCGGGATGCTGAGGAGAGTTTCTATAACATCGAATCTATTGTCCACAGCCATCCTGAGCACTAGGCGGAGAAAAGATAGCATTATTGTGTCTTTTCTGTTATCATACTCTGCCCTGAAAAGAATTCTTTTAGAGGGCTTGTCATAGATTATGAAGCCGGCTAGTCTCCTGCTTCTACGCTTTTTGTCTCTAACAGACACAAAAACAAATCTCTTACCATCGTAATTAGCTGCGTAGAGCTTGTATCTCTCTATTAAGTTAATTAATTCATCTGAGAGGTATGGTAGTTTGTCGCTGAATGCCTCCTCTAGCCTGTAAAAATCTTTTTCTGGGATCTCTATCCACTTAAGTCTCTTAATAACTGGGGCACCCAAAATAACTTGTTTCTTGGGAATATATTACCTTGGTTCACAGCTGTGTTTCTTGGGAGCCCAATTACTCTTTTTCTGGGAGAATTGCTCTCTCTATTATCTTTGATGCGTATGTTACTAGTGCCTCGAATATCTTCTCTTCTTTCTCCTCGCTCCACTCGCCAGAGCATATTTCTTTGTCCGCTATGTATCTCTGCAGTGCCAGGTGCAGGCACCATGCTCTTGCCAAGGCTATTCTCTCGCCTATGAATACTGAGTGGTCTATTATTCTAGGAGCTATTCTGTTCAGTATCGCTAACGCCAGGGAAACCGAGGTCTCCTTGGTTTTTGGGAGGAATCTGTCGAGGCTCATAGATGCCCCGTGATAAGCTTCTTTGTTGAAAGATATATTTGTTTAGTAAGCCACTGTTATTTTTGGGGAGGAGGGTGTCTGAGAGAAGAAGAGTTGTTGGTCAGTTCGTGGTGGTGATCATATCTCTGATAGTTGGTTTCTCAGTGTTCTTCTCTGTGTCTCAGCTACTTTCCCAAGTGTTCTCTGGCATGCTGAATTTAATGAATAATCAGGTTTCCTCTGACAACCCATTCAACAACTCTGTATCAGCCATAAACACAATCGGTAACTGGGCTATTGCTGTGCTTGGTGTATCAACTGGTTTCCTGGCGATAATCCTTATCTCATTGGCTAAGTATGCTCTGGAGGCTGAGTGGTGATGCGTTTAGTTGATGTTCTGGCTCTCGTTATCCTAGTCATACTGACTATGCTCATAGCAAATATTCTCCTTGGTATATTCAGCGTCTTCTCAGGGCTGGCGAGCAAGCTTGGTCAAGT
>POCB01000029.1 GCA_002899805.1 Fervidicoccus sp. | reverse complement strand
CATCGTAGGCCTCCCCGTCCCGTCTCCTCAACGAGCCCGGTCTATATCCTGATAGGGGGCAACTTCTCCCAGCAGTTTCCTGGCGGGAGCTACTTCTCAAGATATCCACTCCAGAAGGAGACTTCAAGCGGGACGTTCATTGTACCTGTGCTTCCAGGTGAGACTTACATAACCATCCATAACCCTTCAATACTGCTAGGCACGGCTGCGACGATATCTATTGAATACCATTACTGATGTGGAGCTTCGTTGATTTGATCGAGAGAGAGGTATTTTTAACGCAGAAAATCCTTTCAATTCCATCTAGCAAATTCAGCACTACTTGTAGCGCCTATTAAAGAGATGCAGAAATGTTATCGAATCCCAAAAATTTTTTGAAAGTTATATTTAAAAGTATATAGCAATTTAACAAATAAGTTATTCATTTGTAATGCCTCATGACGAAATCAGAAGCTATCAAGCAAAGATGAAAGGGTTTAAAAAAAGCTATTCTAGGATTTTCAAAATTCTCTCTGGACTGTCAGCTATGTACCTAAGGTATATTCTTCCACCCCCTTTTTCACGGCAGACTTCTACATATTCTCTCTGAAGTCCTGCATGGGCTATGACGATTCTTATATCCGGTTCCCTGGTTCCTTTCGAAGCACCGGATCCCCTCTCCTCAGAATCTCCTTCTTTCCCGAAAAGCTCGTCCAGTTCTAGGCACTCTCCTTTATTCAAGACTTCACCCTTTTCTTCTATCTTTTTATCTATATTGCTCACTTCGTTTTTTATTATCGGTTCGAAAGCTCTGCTCACTCTTCTATAGATTTTCCTCGCGATTTCATTAAATTCATCCAAGTACATGATGACGTCATTGGAGTTCTGCGGCTTCGTCGATCCATCGGCATTTTGTCTTTCTGAGTCTATGATTTGGGAGCACGCTTTGTAGGACAATGAGTAAGAATATAATCCCCAGTAGTTCAGCTCCAACCTCCTCTCGATCCTTTTGCCGTCGCTATTGATGACGGTATTCTTCTTCCACAGTGAGAACGCATAATCGAGGACATTGAAGAATTCCCTATAATCCTCTATCGTAGAGCAGCTATACCTGAGGAGAAGAGGAACTGGGTACCTCAAGCTCTTGAGGACTTTGCTCACGGATCCCTTAATCTTATCGAAATTTTCGTTGAACTCTCTCAAGCTGTCTACGGCCTTTTTGCCATCATCCCCCTTTATCTCATTTCTTCTGTCCAAAACATTGATCTCTCTGCTATCTCCTAAGCCTAAGGGGACCTGAATTGTTCCCACATTTTCCCAATAAATCTCGTGAAGAGCGATCTCACTCAATTTTCGGGCAGGCTCGGAATTGAAAGCCTTTATCTCTACAATATCTTTGGTATCCATCAATGGATCAAAGAGGCTCAGCGAGGCTAGCATCTTCGCTGCCTGCAGGAGGAGGGATGGCATATAGTTGACTCCTTGACTCAGATCGAGGTATATCTTCCCAAATGAACTATCTTTTGAACTATCTTTCGTTATCTTGAAGAGTTCGAATAAGAGGACAGAGAAGGGATCCCTTG
>POCB01000102.1 GCA_002899805.1 Fervidicoccus sp. | reverse complement strand
CTATCTCTTGATTCAGGTCCCTGTTATCCCCTCTAATCCTCCTAATAACCCCTTCAATCCGAACTATACCCATAGAAGTTGTTACCCGCAGTCCGCTTGTATTTATGCGTCTGCGAGTCAACTCGCTCATAATGGATTTGGAAACCAAAACATCTTCCGGACGCATATGCGAACGCCTCCTTGCGTTATTTTTGTTTTTCCCATATAATTATAAACAATCCGAGAGATGGCTTCAAGAGAAATGGAAACGAAGAGATTTTGGGAAGGTCAAGAAGATGATACTTCTAATAGCTTTAATTTTTGCTCCGCTTGGAGTGCAGTTTGCCCATCCTCTGAAAATAGAGAAAATCGCTGTTAATCCCGTTTTGCCCTGCAGAGGAGAGAAAATGATATTTCGTGCTATTCTTCACAACGAGACAAGCTCTCCTGTTAGGGATATTACGCTTTCCTTATACTTGAAAAAAGGAAGAAAGGAAACGAAATTAAGAGAGATAAAAATAAGCGAACTCAAATCGGGAGAAAGAAAAAGGTTGGAGCTTGGGGAATGGACAGGGAAAGAAAGCGGTTTATACGATTTAGTGCTCAGCATTGATACAAAGGAGGGAAAAATTTCCAAGGCACTGAGATTCGCCATTGTGGAAAAGAAGGTTGATTTCGCCTGGTATGGAACGCCAAAGGGGTTGAGATGGCCAACGATATGCACAACAACGAAGGAAGACGAGATAGACGAATGGCTTTGGGAAGGTAGGGTTCCCCTCGTCTTTAAACCAGGGGTATGCTTTTGGGAAAAACATCCTACAGCGAAGATAGAAGAGCAAGTTTCCTGCTGGGCTAACATACCGAATGGTGCAGAAGGGATTGGCATTGATGAATATGGGGCAGGGAAGGCGGGAGAAAAAGTGAAGGAAGCGATAAGAATGTTCAAGCTAAAAAATCCAATTCTTAAGATAGCATTATGGACAACTGGCGGTGACGAGGAAGAGCTTATTCAATGGGTTGATTATCTACTTCCCGAACTTTATTTGAATTACCACGGAATGCATTTAGGAATATTGAAGGAAGCTTTAGAAAGGATAAAGAAAGGAAAATGGGAGAGAAAAGTGCTTCTCGGCTTGGGCATCAACCACGAGCCTGAGCACGGCACACTGCTAACCACTCCTGAGGAATTGGAAGCTCAATTCAGGTTGATAAAGAGCTTTTGTCCCGATATTCGGGGAGTGGCGGTTTTCTATTTCGGCAGCGTGGGGAAACTTGATAAATTATGCGATGAGCTCTTTTATCGCTACTTTATTCTACCAGTTTACAAATACGATTGGGAAATCAGAAAAGAGGGAGGAAATTTAGCGATTAAAAGTGTCGTGAAAAACATCGGAAATATGGACGGAGAAGACATCACTGGCTTTCTTTATTTAGATGAGAAGAGGGAAAAGAGGGTTCCCATTGGTAAATTAAGGGCTGGTCAAGAGAAAATCTTCTCAATACCAATAAGTGGTTTGAAGAAGGGTTTTCATACTGTAAGGCTGAAAATCGCTTCCCAGGGAGAAGGAACGGTTTTGGATAACGAG
>POCB01000301.1 GCA_002899805.1 Fervidicoccus sp. | reverse complement strand
GCTCCTTCACATAGCACCCCCATAAAACATAGATTTTTCATTAATAAAATGTTTTTATTCCACAGCTGTGAACCGGCTGATGCTACTACAGAACATTCATAACATTGGTGTCTAGATAATACATATATGCTTTTCTTACAAACTTAGGCGGGAACCTCTCCTTGAAGCCTATGACGTACTCAAGAAATCTAAGAACGTAATCATCGTATCTATATCTATATAAAATCTCCGCTGCCAAATGCTTCGGATACCCCTCATACTCTTTTATTAGATACTTCGCGACCTCGCTGAGAGGGTAAATGACACAGTGATCATCGCACTCAATAAAGAATATCTCGACACCATCTAATTCCTCGGCACTATATTTCTTGTACTGTCCAACCAACGCAATAGCAGAGCTCCCCACCAAATGAGGAGGCGAAGCTGATGAGAATACATAGCTCCAGCACCCATGCTGACTGCACCTGTTCTCGTAGAGAACAATGTTTCTCTCAAGCTCCTCCGCATGATCAATTATGTAGGAGAGGATCCTGTGAAGCTTAAGCTTAGAAAGATCACGCTCCTCAACTATGACTAACCTCTCAGGATCAATTGTTCCGAAGACAACAATAGATCCATCGCCGGCTCTTATGAACCCAGCACTTTCCCCACCGTAATCACCGATCCCTATCCTCGGGATAAGAACAAAGTTTCTTCCATAGATGATTCTTCCCTCTCTAAGTCTCCTGATTATGTCATCAGAGTTTTTGTACAAGTATTCAATGAATTCATCACCGAGGTACTTGTAGCAGAACCCGAAGAACGATAATATGTAATTAGATCTGCTGTGCCCCATGCTGAGGAGATGCTCAAGGATATCAAGCCTATTGTCCATAGCCAGCCTAAGCACTAGCATGTAGTATTCTAGCCAGGGAACATTGTGCTTACTACATCTGCTTAAGAGAACCTTTTTAGAGGACTTGTCGTAGACCACGAAACCAGCAAAGTAATCATCTTCATTATCACTATTCTCGACAGAGACAAAAACAAATCTCTTACCATCATAATCAGTAGCAAAATACTTGTACTTCTCAGCTAACTCAATTAATCTGGTAGCATATCTCTTCTTACATCTATACTCACAGTAGTAAAAAGCGTCATCTAAACTATCAAAATCTCTCCTAGGGATCCTCATCCACTCAATTCTCCTAACCATCTGAGCATTCCCTAACGAAACCACTATGAAATATTCATAACATTGCTGTATAGATACTGTTCATATGCCTCATCAACAAATCTTGGCGGGAGCCTCTCTCTGAAGCCTATCACGTACTCAAGGAACTTAGGGAAATAATCTCTATAATCACGTTTTTCCGTGAGCATCCCTATCGAGTACGCTCTGTAATACGGCACCTCCTCACTTTCCTCTTGCATTATATGCTTCAGAGCTTTACGGAGAGAATGCATTTTGCACAACCCATTGCACTCCACGAAGAAGATATCCGCTTCACCAAATTTTTCTTCCCCAGACAAGTCCCTGTAGAATTTCCCTGCGAACACAACAGCATACTTCCCACGCCAACTCGGAGG
>POCB01000005.1 GCA_002899805.1 Fervidicoccus sp. | reverse complement strand
GTAAGCTATAAGCAAGAGAAGATGAGAAAGCTAGTGGAGTCTTTGACTAGAGCTGGTGCTGGTGCTGGGGCTGGAGCCTCACCTGTAAGCCCACCGCCTACTATAGGATAGCGAGGTTATAGCGAGGTGATATAGCATGGCAGAAGCTACTGCAACACTTAGGGCGTGGCTCAATACTCTGAGGACAAGAGCTATCTCCATAGGTGCGTCGGGCTTAGTGTCAGTAACTGATAGGGCTCTGTATGAGAATTTCGCTCTATACCACAAGTTCCTTGGGGGACTAATGAATTTCAGGGAGGGGATAATTCAGCTAGGTGCCTCCATAGGCTTGGCAATGGCTAGATCCCCTGGATGGTATGAGACTTTAGCAGTTGGCTTGGTTAAGGAGCTTGATGCCTTATACGACTTCTTCGTGTCTAAGAAGCCATTCGCCTATGCCAAGGATCCCTCAACAATTATTGCTGTGAACCTAGACCCTAACTCCGCTGTTGAGGTATATGTCGATGGTAGCAAGATATCGTTTGCTACTGCTCCTACAACGGATTCTAAGGGCTCTGTCACAATTAGTCTCCCCAGCCCAATGAGTGGTGGCAAGCACAGTATAATTGTTAAGACAACTAACAAGGCTTTCTACGGATACGTAGTGGTCTAAACCAGTTATTTTTTTAGCTGATCTCTATCTAAAAAAATTATTTTTTTTATTCTCTTCTCCTCATATAATACCTGGGGTATCTATGGCTATTTTATGCGTGTCTCGTTTCCGACATGAGTATAGATTCTCTCTAGCTATTATGTTCTTCACGGGTCTATACACAGGATCTATTGATGCTCTAATAGACGACTTTGTTCTAAAGGCTTTTCTCTGGGCATCGGCTCTTGTAATAGCCCTGATAATTGTATCATATGAATTCATTGTTATGCCAACTCCTCCCAGAGCATTTCTCCAAGCCTCCTTATTCGGTGTGTTCTCCACAATGCTCTTCCTAGGGACACATCATTTAGTGTGGCTATCGATCTCCGTGATGGTTGGTAGAGAGATCGGTGATGTTCTGTGGCTTGCTCCCAACATCTATGTTGATACTGTTTTATACACGTTTGCTATGTTCATATTCTTTTCACTATCTCTTCTCTACGTGTTCTACACCTCACTATGCTCCGAGGACTAGCTTGTGTTTATAAGTTTTTTCGTATTATCTATACTTGGTGTATGTAGGTGAGTGAGCTAAGTCTCCTCGGTCTCTTCAGCAAGATCTCTTCTATTGTTGAGAAGCTCAGGGGATCCGTTAATATAAGAAGTGTTGATAAAGAGATTGTTGGGAACACCGTGATAATATATATATTTACTGATAGTGAGGAGCAGGCTAAGGCTGTTGGGGACGCAGTAGCTGAGATAATAGCCTTCGCCTCTCAATTCACCTCGCCTCCTCCCCAGCAGTCTCAGGGTCTAAGAGGTCTCATAGGCAGGATTGTGAGAGGTGGCTCTAATGAGCAGAAGAGATGAGCTTCCTGAGGAGGTTGCTCGTGAGAAGGCTCGTGAGACGGGTATTGAGGGGTATATTGCTAGGAAGGAT
>POCB01000115.1 GCA_002899805.1 Fervidicoccus sp. | reverse complement strand
TGTGCTCTCGTCCAATCAGGGTGCTTAACGAGTGATTCCTCGAAAGACTTTTCGTAGAAGAATCTATATACTCCGCCGGTCTTTCTGAAGCTCTCTCCAATCTTCCAAGCCATTGTTCGGGCAAACGGGTTGAAGTCAGTTGGCTGACCAGGGATCCTCCTAGGGGCTTTTCCGTCCACCACGTGGAGTCCGCAGTACTTCCACATGCTACTCACTTTCTGGAACCTCGCTGGGTTCAGATCAGTAATTAGCCATGCCGCAAGCACAGGGCCTATTCCCTTGATCATTGACAGGTAATCAGTCCACAGCGGGTGGTTCTTTATGAGAGCATATAGCTCATTGTAGAATGCCTTCTCCCAGCTAACCAGCTCCTCATGTATCTTCTTAAATGACTCAGGTATCATCAGCTCCACTACTTGAACCCTGGATCCGCACAGCGGGCATTTGCTAGGAATTTTTTGACTAACAGGTATCCAATGATTCTTCTCGCAGACAATGAACTTATTCCTTAGACGAGCCTCTGAAGCTATTCGAAGCTTCTGAATGTCGTAGTACTGCCTGATCCTCAGTCTAATTAGGAACTCCTCTTCTCTCGTGAATGTGGGTATATGCACACCCACGCTCACCACACATCCCCCGCCTTATATCTCACAGAAAAAGAAAAAAGACATTAATTTGTTTTGATTCTTTCTTCATCTATCACTTCTCTTCCTCTTCAGATAAACCCAATGTCTCTTTTTCAAGCATCAATGAGTCTCTGAAGTAGTCGAGCAAGCTATCAAGTATGTCCTTCGCCGTTTCTTTAACACCAAATTTTTCTATGTGCTCTTCTAGCTCTTCTGCTTTCAGGAACCATGGATCCTCCTCAAAGAAGAAGTTAGCATCTATCTCAGCGATCCCACTTGATCCTGTCCCAAACCAACTTTCACGAGCTTCATATATCGATATCCTTATTGTTGTTGGATCACTGTAGTCAATCTTCCACACTATCTTCGCATAGTTGCCTGCGGTTGGCCATAATGGTAGATATCTCTTCTCAATCATTAAATGCTTCACGAGCTCGTAATCATATTCCTCATTCAGCTCATACTCTATGGTGTATTTTATCTTCTTTTTCTCGTCAAATTCACTAAATTCTTTTTGAGTTTGGATTTGTGTTTGCTCCTCCACCATCTCACGCCCCCGCCTCCTATCCCACAGAAAAAGAAAAAAAGTATTGTTTAGTTAGATGGGACGTGAGCTTTGTTTTACCGCCTCGTTTATCAGTTTTTCCACCGTATCACCATATCTCTCATAGATGTATCTGAACGCGTCAATCAGTGTGGTAAAGATGTGAACGGTTCTCCTATCATATTGTGTTGATGGAATGAATATCACCAAATCCTTGCTGACGACTATCAGAATAATTGATCTTTTGATTTTTAGTGCATAGTCACATGATCTTGTCAGTGGGTACGGAGGCTCGGGCCCTAACTCTAGTGCGTAGCATCCCGGTCTGACTAGTTCCACTTTTCTTGGGTCGAACCCTAGGAGATCTATGTCCCTCCCCACCATATCCATCCCCCCGTCCCAC
>POCB01000177.1 GCA_002899805.1 Fervidicoccus sp. | reverse complement strand
AAAGGCTATATCGATATCACTTCTCTCGTGGACGTCTCCGCGAGCCACGCTTCCATGAAGAACGAAAGGAGCATTTAGGTTCACAAAAGCTCGCATTATCCTCTCAGCCCTCTTCCTCTTTTCCCTAAGAAGTTCGAGGTCTTTTTCGGCGTAAACCACCAAGCGCTCATCCAAGTTCCTAGAAATTTTATCTCTGACCATTTTGTTCCCCGCATTAAAAATCAGAGAAGGGTTGAGGAGGCTGGTCCAAAGCCCCGCATCCTTGGCCGCTAGACTACCCGGCTTCCCCCCAATATTCCTAACCGTAATTTCAGTTCTTTAAGGTTTTCCTTTTATTTTGTCTATCGTTGAATCCTCCTATTCTTCCTCCTCTTCTAGATCGATCTTCTTCTCTTCCTCTGATATCTCTTCTAGGGACGGCTTCCTGGTTGTTTCTTCCAACAGTTCCTCGAGGACCTTAACATCTGCTTCTCTGATGAAAGGAGCTACAACTGCTACTCCTCTGTCGTGGTAATTGTCTTCGCTGACTTTGAGGCTCTCATAGACAATCAGATAAATTGGGATAGTAGCAGTTAAGGAGTCTTTGCCAGTTCTCTTGAGTCCGTATTCCTTGTAAAGTGGAATAGCATCCTTATCCTGTCCTGCTTTGAGTTCAATCTCCAAGGAATCCCTCAGTATCATGAAGTCGCTGAAGGTGGGAAGCCACTCGTTGGTCAAGAGATCCCTCGCAACATTCTTAACAACATCCTCTAGTTGCCCATCAACTACTTCCTTCTTTTTTATTTTTCCTGAGTGCGCTGTTATCACAATGCACCTATGGTTCTGTGGAGGCATCATTCGTACACCAATTTGTTTGGTGCATATAAAAAGAAAGGGTTAAAAAGCTTCTCAAAATATCTTTCAGGCAGAGATGAGCTCTGTATATGCCTCCTTCAGAAGCCTCATGCCTTTAGATATTTCTTTCTCTGTCGGATAGCTGAAGTTGAGCCTCATTGTGTTTTTACCGCTACTATCGTGGAAGAAGGACTCTCCTGGGACAAAGACCACTCCTCTCTTCATGGAAAATTTGAGCAACTCCTTCGTATCGATTTTTCTGTTGAGATACATCATTAGGAATAGCCCGCCCTTCGGTCTTGTCCAGGAACCTTCATTTGAAAAGTTCTCTTCAAGTGAAGATAGCATTGCATCTCTCTTCGCTCTGTAAAGTGGAACCGACCTCGATAGGAATTCTTTATAGATCTTTCTCTTGATCCATTCTATAGCGATGAACTGAGAAAGCGTAGAAGTGTGAAGGTCTGCTACCTGCTTTATAAGTTCAATTGCTTCTACGAAAGATTTTTCAGCCATGATCCAACCAATCCTGAGACCGGGGGATAGAATCTTGCTCAGTGTGCTCATATATATGACTCTCCCCTCATGGTCGAAGGACTTTATTGGCTTCATTGGCTGACCTTCGAACATTATGAGATTATATGGATCATCCTCGAATACTAAGAAATCATATTTGCTGGCAAGCTCGTAGATATGCTTCCTCCTCTCTTCAGGTAGAGTAGTTCCTGCTGGATTGTGATTCGAAGGAATTGTGTAGAGAAACTTGACTTTCTTTCCTTGGGAGTATAATTCACGAAGCAATTTCTCAAGTTCTTCCGTATTGAGACCGTCAGAGTCCTGGCTCACTCCATATATGACTGGTTTCCTTGGTTTGAAAGAATTCAGTGCAGCCAAATAGGTGGGCTTTTCTACTATGATTATGTCGCCTGGATTGATCAGAGCTCTCGCTGCTAGGTCGAGCCCCTGCTGGCTACCAGTTAAAATTATCATGTCATCATATTCTCGGGCGTCCAATCCAATCTCAATCTTCATAAGATCCTTCAGCACATCTATGAGCTGAGAAATGCCTTTCGTTGGAGCATATTGCATGGCTCTCTGAAAATTTATCATTAGAGATTCTTCGAGAACCTCTATTGCTTCTTTGAAGGGAAACATGCTGAAATCGGGCAATCCCCCTCCAAAGCTTATAACTTTCTTCTGTTCTGTTACCTTCAAAAGCTCCCTAACGTCGCTCTGTCTGTAGAGCTTGAGATCATCACTAAAGAAACGAGAAAAGGACATCCTCTTTCCCTCACGATCTCATATGATTGTATATGTTGATTATCTATTTAAATGTATCTGTATTTTTTTAAATGATATTAGAAAATTTCAACTAAAAAAAGCAACAATATTAAATAATAATCAGCCAAAAGGAAAGAAAAGAATGAATAAATAAATATAATTTATATGAAAGTTATATATGTAGCAATCCATTTATATCTCCAGTACTATGTGAGGAACTTCCCTAGCGAACACATCAAGGTTCTGTATCACATAGGAAAGATTTGAGATTGGGACAACTGCTCCCCATTGGTTTATACCTCCTGCTCTCGTTGATAGGGTAATTAGCATGGGGATGATGAGAACCCTTTTCTTATTTATCCACTTTCTGACCCAGCTTACAAAATCATCGCTCTTGGTCATCATCACCACCCTCTTGAAATGAGCCTCAGAAGCAAGATTGTATCTAGACTTTCCTGAGCTAGCGGGATCCCAATGCTTACAGTCAACAGCTATTATGGTGTCTTCTCTGAGGGCGACCACGTCGGTTTCAGATCTCTTTGGCCTGTTCGTTCTGAAATTTCTCTGCACAATGAAGCCAGCTTCTTCGAAAATCCTCGCTACCTCAACTTCGAATTCTTTCCAATCTAGGTACTTAGAGATGCTTTTTGGTTCAATCCCCCTTTCAATTGCTGAGAGTGCCAACTTAATTCTGTTGGAAACTCTGACGGTGCTTTCATCTATCTCTAGACCATCCAACCCTCTCAAGACTGAGAGCAATTGTTGTTCGTCTGCTAATAGAAGGTTCTCGAGGAACTTTAGCGATGCTGATCCCTCTCTGAGCAGGTATATAGATAGGTTCTCTATGGAAATGGGCAAATAGTACACCTTTTCCCTTTTTTTTATCTCATTCTGGGGACTTTTTAGTTATCAGTTTAGCTGAGAAAGCCCCCTATTTGTCGCATCCAGAGGAAAATAAAAAGTTATACTGAAGTCTTTCCATCGTTTTCACAGAATCTATCTGCTCATAACAAAAACTAGTAGCTTCTAACCATTTGAAATCTAACGCCATCGCTCTCTATGGATAATTCCAGTGGTGAAAGTGGGAGGCTAGAAAAACTGAGCCTATTTAGAGCTAGCTCCCTCTTTCCAGTCTTTTCATTCATTCTCAAAGAGAAGATGGCATCGCTGTAGTAATGGAGAAGCCTCGATGCAGGTGAAGAGAAAATGAAGCTGTCAAGGAATATACTCAGCGTTGCGCTTTTCCTTCCTGTGAGCTTTATCTTCTTCACAAGGAGGCCGAGCTTTTCGGGTAGGTCTCTCTCATTTTCCTTCAGGTAAGGGACAAATAAGTACAGGTGATTTGAGCTCCTATAGTAGAGGTCTATAGCTCTCAGAAACTCTTCGGCACTTTCATATGACCTGAAATGTACATTCGGTGATTCTGTTACGAGGTTGCGAAACTTATAAACCAAAGGAGAAGGAATGGCTGAAGCAGTCGTGAGGGCGTTGAAATCCATGTAGTAAGTACCTGCAAATATATCCTTGTCTGGCTCGAATTCGCTCCTGGAAAGGATAAGGTACAAGAATAGCGTCTCTGGGTTAGCATATGGTTCTACGGAATAAAGTATAAGGGAAATTGGCGGATAGTATATCTTCATCTCTCTCAATAAGCTCAACTCAGGTTGATTTAACACCAGTTCTTCACTCATCTACCATCACACCAGATACGCGTAATGAGCATACTGAATCGTCTTTTTCAGCATTGTGTTTTTAGTCCTCCTTTTCTGTATATGGGGTGATCAGCACGTCTCTATTCGTGACGAGGTTGAGAACAGAATGGCTTACGCTCCCTACGAGGACTCTTTCTAATATCCCTTTTTTGCTTTTCCTTCCAATTACGATTAAATCCACATTCTCTTCGTCCGCCGTTTTGACAATCTCGTTTGCAGGGATCCCTGTTTTAATTATGTATCTTACCTTTTCTAATCCCATAGACTCAATGTATTTTTTCGCTCTCTCTATGATTCTTTGAGCGATTTCTTTTTGTTTAGAAATTATCTCTGGAGGAATGGGCTCTCCATAGAAGATTTCGATCGGCTCGATGACTGTAGTCACTAATAGCTCTGAGTGGAATTGCATGGCGATTTCACACGCTTTGCTCAGGGCTAACTTAGCAGAAGGACTCCCATCATACGCTATAAGTATTTTTGAATACAAAGCATGATCATCTCTTTTCGAATATATTATGATATTTATTTACTTTAGAGCTATCATATTAATGTTTCTTTCTGACCTAAGAAAAAACAGGTACAAATAATCTAGTATTCCTTCAGGACCATGATCAGATACGCGTAATGAGCATACTGAATCGTCTTTTTCAGCATTGTGTTTTTAGTCCTCCTTTTCTGTATATGGGGTGATCAGCACGTCTCTATTCGTGACGAGGTTGAGAACAGAATGGCTTACGCTCCCTACGAGGACTCTTTCTAATATCCCTTTTTTGCTTTTCCTTCCAATTACGATTAAATCCACATTCTCTTCGTCCGCCGTTTTGACAATCTCGTTTGCAGGGATCCCTGTTTTAATTATGTATCTTACCTTTTCTAATCCCATAGACTCAATGTATTTTTTCGCTCTCTCTATGATTCTTTGAGCGATTTCTTTTTGTTTAGAAATTATCTCTGGAGGAATGGGCTCTCCATAGAAGATTTCGATCGGCTCGATGACTGTAGTCACTAATAGCTCTGAGTGGAATTGCATGGCGATTTCACACGCTTTGCTCAGGGCTAACTTAGCAGAAGGACTCCCATCATACGCTATAAGTATTTTTGAATACAAAGCATGATCATCTCTTTTCGAATATATTATGATATTTATTTTCGTTAGAGCTATCATATTAATGTTTCTTTCAGACCTAAGAAAGAAATGACACAAATAATCTAGTATTCCTTCAGGACCATGATGGTGACTGTGGAAGATACATTGGGGATTTCCCTTATTCTATCCACAATTTCGTTGAGCTGTTCGACGTTTAGAGCGGATACGATAGCTACTATATCGTAGTCCCCGGCCACCTCGAATACCCTATCGACAAAACTGATTTTCTTGATGGATTGAGCAGCATCAGTGGTTTTCCCCTTGGCTTCTGTCTTTATGAATACGAGAGCTCTAACTCCAGAGGTCGAGCTGAACTCGATGGTGAACTTTCCAATAACCCCCCTTTTCACTAGTTTATCGATCCTCTTCTTCACAGCTGTTTTGCTTATTCCAAGCTCTTCCGCTATTGTGCTCAGAGGGGTCCTCGCGTTTGCCTTCAGAATTCTCAATATTTTCTCATCGACTTCATCGATCTCTTTCATTTCCATCTCCTCATGGCAAGAATAAATCCTAGGAACTTCTCCTATTTTATTATGTTATGTTGAAGTAAGCTTTATTTATTTGGTATGCATTATAACTTAAATGGAAAGGAATAAAAATAATCGTAAGGGTTGCTAACCAGATGGGGGAAAAAGATTTAGAGTCATTATGTGGGGGATTGCCTCAAGAACTCTGCGAGCAGCTGGTAAGGGAGCAACAACTTATAAAGATAAGGCTAGAAAAGAGGAAGTTCGGGAAAGAAGTGACCATAATTGAGGGCATCGACGAAAAGGATGTGGATGTAAAGAAGCTGGCTTCTCAACTCAAAACTAAGCTAGCAACAGGTGGCACTGTAAAAAATGGGAAGATCGAACTGCAGGGGGATCATAGGAGCGTCCTCAAAGATATTCTAATAGAGCTGGGATTCCCGCCGGACAATATAGTAGTGCTGAGCTGAAAATTTTGGGATCTGAGCTTATAGAAAGATTTATAAGGGAAAAGGAGAAAAATTTATAAAGAGTTTTTTGAACTTTATTAAAATGGTTTTTAGCTTCTGCCGGTGAAAAACAACAATGTCTGAAAAACCTTCTAAGGAAGAGGGTAGCAAGAAAGAGGAGAAAGAATCGGTACCGTGCCCTCCGGAAGCGATTGTCTTCGATCCGGAGAGAGGAGAATATATCTGTAGCACTACAGGAGAGGTTCTAGAGGAAAAACTTGTCAATCAGGGTCCCGAATGGAGAGCTTTCACGCCAGAGGAAAAAGAAAAGAGAGCTAGGATAGGAGGTCCCCTTTCTCCAACAGTTCATGATAGGGGTTTGACCACTCTGATCGACTGGAGAGATAGGGATGCGAGTGGCAAAAAACTAGAACCAAAAAAGAGGCTCGAATTCCTCAGGTATAGAAAGTGGCAGATAAGGAGCAGGATCCAGTCCAGCATAGACAGAAACTTAGCCCAAGCGATGAATGAACTAAATAGAATCTCGAATCAGTTGCACCTCAATAGGGCAGTAAGGGAAGAGGCCGCTATTATATATAGGAAGGCTGTTGAAAAGGGGCTCGTCCGAGGAAGGAGCATAGAGAGCGTAGTTGCTGCTTCAGTTTACGTAGCGTGCAGGCTCAAGAAATTACCAAGAACGCTTGACGAGATCGCTCAGCATACGAGAGCTAACAGAAAAGAAATAGCAAGATGCTATAGATTGCTAGTGAAGGAATTGCAGATAAAGGTTCCAATTGTCGATCCAATAGATTACATCCCGCGAATGGGGAGCTTGCTCGACTTGAGTGGTAAGACGATGAATATAGCAGCGAAGATAGTCAAAGTTGCCAAACAGAAGGCTCTTACTGCTGGAAAAGATCCTACAGGTCTAGCAGCTGCTGCCATTTACATCGCTACTCTGTTGGAGAATGAGAGGAGGACCCAGAAAGAGATAGCTAATATTGCTGGAGTGACTGAGGTTACAGTCAGAAACAGGTATAAGGAGCTGGTAAGTGAGCTGAACTTGGACATTCCAGAAGAAGAATAAAAAATTTTTGATTCTTCTTAGATATAAAAATTGATTTAAAATAAAAAAATTATTTTGATTTCTTCTCGGGAAGTGCGTATTCTTTGAACAATGCCGCCAGCAGCCAATAGAGGAATAGCGATATGAAGAATCCGTAGTACCATGCTAGCTCTTCTCCAGGCACAGGTATTCCATAGTAAGACTGCAGTGTTCCTCTCGCCCACGAGATGATGTATTCGCCTAGTACTCCTAGCAAGAACGAACCTACGCCCAACCAGTTTATGCCACTGCTATACCAATACTTCCCCTGGGGACCGGGATTATACAGCTCATCCAATATATACTCCTTCTTCCTGACCACCCAGAAGTCTATGACCATCACTCCAGCTATAGGTCCCAGCCACATACTATAGTACCAATTGAAGTTTGTCAAGTAGTCAGCGACGTCGAGGGACTGCTTCCAGTTAATCATGCTGTAAGGACCTATCAGCAACCATGCTAAAACTGTAGCGATAGTGAGAGATTTGACCCAGCCAAGACGGGTTATTCTGATTACAGCGTTTGTTGCTGCAGGCACGTCACCAGTCAGGTTGGTGCTGGCCGTTGCCATGAAGGCGAATATCAGTCCAAAGAATGCTACAGCTACGCCGGGAGAATATTTCGCAATTATGTCTATTGGGCTGTATGTTCCTCCTGTAAGCGTGGTTGCTGTGAAGCCCAAGGCTGTTCCAAAGATCTGTGGGAGAATCAGCCCCAGTATGTGCCCAGAAACTAGGCTGCTCGTCCCCTTGTTCCACCTGCATATGTCGCTCACGTTGAGAGCGATTGTTCCCCACCAGGCTGTTTGCACTGCTACTGCGAGGAAGAAGGAGTTGCTGAGCCATGAGACTCCTCCACCCGTCCAAGATGGCATCTTACCTGGAAGATTTGGCTGCCCCGTCATATATAGAGTGAACCATGTGAAGAATATCAGGAGTAGAGGTCCAGCAAAGGTGTCGAAATACTTTATTCCAGTTATCCTGTAGTAGCCGAATATCCAGACCAGCAACAGGTAAAATACGAACGTGTAGGGAGCGTAGAACAGCCCATTAGCGACTATCCAGTCGGAAGGCTTGCCCATTAATACGAAGATCATCTCAGTCATAGCCCACGCAGCAATGTAGCCATCGACACCATACCAGAAGACGCTCACTATCGCCCTCACGATCATAGGAAGCAACGATCCCCTATAACCGAATGCCGGCCTCAGCTGCACTGGGAAAGGTATCCCGTATTTTACACCTACATAGCCGTTGAGGTACATGATGATGGCGACGACGGTATTTCCTATAAACGCTGCTACGACAGTCTGAAGTAAGTTCAAACCGAGTATTTGACTTATCCATCCGAGGAAGAATATCGATGTGGTTATTGCCATGGACAGTATCATTAGGGTGTACTGCCATCCTGTAGTTGTCCTCTTATCGTTTGGGATCGGTAAAAGTTCGGGATGATCTTTATACGTTGCTCCCATGGAACCCACCACTTATTCATAAATTTTTTGTTCAGAATTTTATAAAAAATGCAATGTTTTTTCTTTCTCGATAATATTTAAACCTTTTTTCGACATCCAAAGAAAAACAAATTTATAATGAGGAGAAAATCATTAACTGCATTGGGGGCCGTAGTCTAGCTTGGTAGGATGCGAGGCTTGGTCCGGGGTTCAAATCCCCGCGGCCCCATTCACAGCGGGTGGAGATTTTGTTGTGAGTTCTCTTCGAATTTCTCGATCGTTTATTATAATGTCCGAGACAAGCCCTAGCTACCACGAAAATAATTATTAGGAATAAGTTGCCTTCTTCGTATTGAAGTTTAGCAAGAGTAGAGGTAGAGGATCGATGAGCTACCAAGTTTCCAAGGAGCAATTGAAGGTGCTGATAAAGGAGCTGAAGCAGTGGAAGGCTCCTGCCACCACGTTACTCTCTCTATATATCCCTCCGGGAAGACCTGTCAGCGACGTTGTGAACATGCTGAGAACCGAGCTGAGCATTACAGACAACATAAAGCTGAAGAGGACGAAGGACGCGGTTCAAACTTCTCTGAGCATGGCGATAGATAGGCTGACGAGCATGACAAAGATACCGGAGAATGGTCTAGTGCTCTTCTGTGGAGTCAACTCAGATACAGGAAAGCAGATATGCATGATGTTTTCTCCCCCAGAGCCCGTGAAGGTCTACTATTATAGGACAGACAAGTGGTTCCATACAGAGTTCCTTGAGGAGATGATATCGGAAAAGAGCTACTATGGTTTAATAATAATAGAAAGAGACGAAGCTACAATAGGACTGCTCAAGGGGACGAACATAGAATTATTGGACAACTTCATGAGCTACATTCCAGGGAAGCACACCAAGGGAGGACAGAGCCAGAGAAGGTTTGACAGAATCATCGAGCAGATGGTTGAGGATTTTTATAAGACAGTAGCAGAGAGGGCAAAGCAGCTCTTTGAGCCTCTTCTGCTCGAGGGAAAGCTGAAGGGAATACTGATCGGTGGACCTGGATATAGCAAGCAGGACTTCGTAAGTGGGGAGTATCTGGATAAGAGGCTGAGAGATCTAGTAATAGACAAACTGATAGATGTCGGCTATCAGAGCGAGGCAGGGCTGAGGGAGCTGGTGATAAAGGCCTCAGAGATATTACAGGACCACAGATATTCGGATGCTTTCAAGCGGGTTGAAGAGCTCAAAGTCCATATGGCAAAGGCCGATGGACTAGCAATTTTCGGATATGATGAGGTGAAACAGGCAGCAGAACTGGGGGCTCTACAATTTCTCCTAGTAGTTGAAGATCACCCTCTGATAGACGAGCTTGAAGCTTTGGCAAAGAAGTCTGGAGCGGAACTTGTAGTAGTACCTCTCAACTCCCCTGAAGGAGAATGGCTCCAAAATTCCTTCGATGGAATTGCTGGAATTTTGAGATATAAAATATTTTAGCATATCATCTGAGCTTCAGTCTCAAAATGCTCAAGGTATCTAGAGCCTCTTTCTCCAAGAGGTAGTAGTTCACATAGGAATTGACAGC
Organism: Fervidicoccus sp.; assembly: GCA_002899805.1. Lineage (GTDB taxonomy): Archaea > Thermoproteota > Thermoprotei_A > Sulfolobales > Fervidicoccaceae > ARK-14. Next base: position 3,717 of record POCB01000177.1, on the reverse strand, counting down.
TACGAGTGTTTTCTGAGCCCAAAAAATGTTAAAGTAATTAAGTTTCTGCGATTAAATAATGATATTACGAAAGATTAGGAAAGTCGCTGAGCAACATGTCTCCCGGGAGTTCTCTCTGTGTGGTCTGCAAGGGAACGAAGAAGCTGTGCGGACTGGAGGAGTGCCCCATTTTGTTGAGGACAAAAAGCATGTTCAGGATATTCTATTCTGTGACGAGAAAACCTGAAGTATTTGGAATGACGCCGCCAAGTAGTGTGGTGGGGGAAAAAGGCTATCCAAACGTCCCAGTGCTCTACAACATAGCACCAGGGGGTTCTGAAGAAAAGGCGTCTCTCTATGATGATCCTAAGGCCTGGCAAGGCAGACTCGGACTGAAGGAGATCGTGGAAATGAGGACTTCTCTGCTGGGTGGAATTCTCAAAGTTCCAGCAACTGACCCATGGAAGCTCTATGAAGGAGAAGTCTCTCTCGCTCTTGTGAGCACAAAGCCAGTAGATAGCGAAGTGCTGCTCAAGCGTCCTCCGACCTTGGAGCTCACATTCGATGACATAGTTAGACCCTCTGGTCTGGTTTCACCATTGGAAAAAATAAGGATAAGTAGCTCTCCGAAGATAGATAGAGATATAGAAAAGTTCATATGGGAAGACTTACTGGCGAGAGATGCTGTAGTAGAACTCTACTCGAGAGGGAAAGATGTATACCTCATCGAGAGGGCACTCAGCTTGGGGCTTCTGGGATTGAGGAAGAATCGTAAGCTTGTCCCAACGAGATGGGCAATCACGGCTGTTGATGATGCTATTAGCAACTATTTGAGGAAGGAAGTGCTGAGGTATGAAGATATATCAACGATAGAAATCTACAGAGGAGAGTATCTGTACAATAGGTTCTTCGTCATGCTAGTTCCAGGTACATACGAGGGTTATTGGGTAGAAGTATGGTACCCGAGGAGCATATGGGCCTCGAATTCCGTGGAGCCCGAAATCGGGGTTGCCAGAGAGAAGGTGAGTGGGGAGATAGTTCCTCCCGATGGTGGTTTTTCTGCTGCTAGGCTGGCAGTCCTCGAACATCTGCGCAGAATCAAGAGAAGAGCGAAATATATTATAGTGAGAGAAGTATTGCCAGAATATGTAGTGCCAGTCGGCAACTGGCATATAAGGGAGACGGTGAGGACTGCGCTATTGTCTAAACCGTTCTTCGCAAGAGATTACAGAGAGGCGAGTGACTTCATGGAGAGTAACCTTTCGTCGAAGGCTGCTATAGAAGCATACAGAAAAGTGATGAGAGAAGCGCTTTCCCAGAGAAGTCTCCATGAGTTTTTTGACATAAGATAACCAGGTGATCCAGAGTGTTCAGTGGAATAGTGTATAAATTGAATGAAAGAGAGAGTGTCGCTTTATCGGTTGGAGCTCTCTCTGTGGTAGCAGCACTTGTCGGGAAATTCTCCTACCAAGGGCTGATTGCTGTATTGATTGGTTTCTTCTTCCATGAGATGGCACACAGGTATTTTGCTAGGAAATCCAACTGTTCCAGCAGATTCGTCCTAGATCCCCTTGGTCTGCTGATCACTCTCTTGTCTTCTATTCTCCCAATAGCATTTTTGGCCCCGGGATATGTCGGCATATATTGCTATGGGAATGTGCTAGAGAGAAGAGATATGCTCAGGATAAGTGCCTCTGGTATATTCACTAACTTGCTTATATCCTTGGTCGGAATGCTCCTCTTCAGGTTCTCTCCCAACTTCTTCTCTGTTCTCTCGATGATAAATGCGTGGTTCGCTCTATTCAACTTGATACCATTTGGACCGTTCGATGGAGCAAAGATTTTCAGCCTAAGCAAGCTTGTTTGGGTAGGACTCTTCGCATCTTCTCTAGCTTTCTATCTCTTTTGGATTCTGTGAAAACTATTAAATATAAAGGTGGAGAACAAAAGAAGGAATGGTGTCTTATTTGGGCGAGCAGGTCAAAAAGATAGTAATCTTCGATGGAAAGGCGAAAATAGGGGAAATCATGGGAGGACTTGCCAGCATTCAGCTCAAGCCCGAGGATTTTTCCAGCCCTATAGCTCTTCAAATGGCCTTCTCCAGAATTTACGAGGGCGTGATCAAAGCGCTCGAAGAGGGACCCAAGAAAAAGTATGTAGCTGAAGTGAGAATGACTGATTCTCTCGGAAATCAAGTAGTTATAGGTGTAGATTTGGGAGAAGCACCTCCTCCATTCAGCAAGAGCGAGGTCAAGGCAAGGATAACTGTAGAGATATTCGAAGAGGAGGAAGTCTGAGGAACCCTCATCACTGAAGTTCGAGATAGAGTGCTTTTTAAAGGAGGGGTATAAGACGAGACTTCCAAGAGGATATTTAGTCTATGACCCTGCTATTTCTGAACTGGATTCCATCGTTCGCAAGTTGAAGGAGGCCCATGAGAGTAGTAGCTCCGATACTCTCGTGCTATGCGAGCCTGTTGTAGCACTGGGCACAATATTTCTGGGGGGAAAGGCTGTTGCTCATCGAGTGGAAATAGCGTTAGGTAAGGGCTCAGTTATTGCTTCTCCTCCTCCCTTGATCGATAATTACATTGTGCTTGAAATGGATGCATGGGGAGATGCTCTGAAAGTTATGCCTAATTCGCTAACTGAATCTCTTCAATCTGAATTGAAGAAATGCCAGGTTGGTGAAAAGAGGTGAAATGGCCGAAGAAGAGGGAGTTCATGGCTTTTTATCTGCTATCGAGAAAGTTTTCTGGACAGGAGAAAGAGGAACTAGCACTGATAAATGAGATAAGAGAGGAGCTATGCGTTACAGCGAGAACTTCTAAGAAGATAATGAAAAGACTTCTCTCTCTCAGAATGATTGAGAGGAAGGGGGAGGGAAAGGTGAGAGTACTGGGGATTGAAGAGTACTTGGAACAGGTTTACTCTGCTTATAAAACCGAGAGGTGCGCAAAGTTCAGGAAAGTTGGCCGAAAAATAGGAGAGAAATGAGAATATGGCCTTTATAGAGATCTCACAAAAGACCTGAAGAAAAACCCCAGCTCACTGGGATCATGAGAAATATAAGACTGTCCATCGATTAACCAAAATATAGGTGAGCTTTTTGCCGTTGGACGTCGAGAGCATAAGAAGGGACTTCCCGATATTGAACAGGAAGGTTCATGATAAGAGGCTGATATATTTCGACAATGCCGCAACTACTCAGAGGCCAAAGCAGGTAGTAGAAGCGATAGCTAGATTCTATCTATATAACAATGCGAACGTCCACAGAGGCATGCACACGCTATCTCAGGAAGCCAGCGAAGAGTTCGAAAGAGCGCACGAAATTGTAGCGAGGTTCATAGGGGCGAGGTCTTGGAGAGAAATCGTACTGACAATGAATACAACTGACTCGATAAATCTCGTAGCATGGGGATGGGGACTTGGAAAACTGCGCGAGGGGGATGAGATCCTGCTCACGGTCATGGACCACCACAGCAACATGCTTCCATGGAGAGAAGTTGCTAGAAGAGTTGGAGCAAAAGTTAAGTACGTCGATATAGATTCTCAGGGAAGGATAAATTACAGAGACTTAGAGGATAAGCTCAGCGAGAGAACAAAGGTCGTAGCATTTCCAATGGCCAGCAATGTAGTTGGAACTATCAATGACGTCAGGAGGATAGCGCGTCTAGCACATTCCGTGGGGGCTATTGCTATTGGTGATGGTGCGCAATACGTTCCCCATGTACCTACG
>POCB01000056.1 GCA_002899805.1 Fervidicoccus sp. | reverse complement strand
CGACCCTATATAATAGATCATACTCTTCATCGATCTTCCTATCCGGTACGATCTTGGTAAGCTCATTCTCATATATCTCTATCAAGTTCTTCACGTCCTCCATACTCTTTATAGTAGCCACAAATGTCTTCATGTTCATATCCAGTATGATTATGCTTGCCCTTATTTTCTCGAATTCGTACGTCATGACTCGTGCCAGTGTTCTATCTCTTCATACAGCACCTCCTCCATTTCCTCCAGCAACTCCTTGAGAGAGTTCAGCTTCTTGCACATGCATAAGACTCCCCTACATTCTTTCTTTGCCTCATTCCATATATTGCTCATCACCCTATTGACATATTCCTCGACAGCATTACCTAGCTCAGCCATATACTCCCCTTTTATTATCTCCATCAGCCTGCTGTGATATACTGACAGCTCGTGGTCCAGTATACCCTTCTTATCGATACTCTCCAGTAGCTGCCTGTTAAGCTCGTTTATTTTATTCACCGCGCTCATAGCGTCCAGTCGTAATCCTCTAACTCTTCTATGAAGTACTTCATTGAGTTTATCGTCTCTACGGCGTCGCCCATATTTCTAACCGGCTCCTCTAAGTTCTTCAGCAGATTGTTGAGGACCCTCACTATCTCCGGCCAGTCCTCACATCTTCCACAGCACCCCCTTAGGTACCACCTAACTTCCTCCGACTCCAGCGTCTCCCTTACATACCGTGCTGCATATTCTCTTAATATGTCGACCTGATCTACACATTTAGCCCTCCTCATCTTTCTATAGAACCACCTTAAACGCCCCAATATCGTAGTTAAGCCCTCCCAGCACTCACCGCTATCCGGCATCCTCGTCATGTCATACCCGTGCTCCCTAGCTGCGTTACTTAGGTAAATTAATTCGCTGTCCATAGCCCCCTCAATACGGCCTTATTAGGTCCGGTCCGCCTAAATATTCGCTTATCACCTCAATCAGCCTAGCGTCGTTGCTATTGGCATTAACTATCACGCTCAGCGTCCCACTGTACTCGCTACCCTCCTTCAGAAACTTCTGCAGCTCATCGCACCTAACATACTTTCCATACACTTCGAACGTAATGTCGCCTATCACGTGATCTATGTTTTTATCCTCCTTACACTTCTCAACCAGCCACCTTACAGTATTCTCCTTGAGTCTTGTACTTATGTATCCTTTTCTATGCAGGTAGCCCACAACGCCGTCTCCCTTAATTATGTAGTCGCCCTTGGCGTTCTCCACCACAGATATGTCGAACTCCGAAGTCAGCCTCTTCACCAGCTCCTTAACCACGTCCTCTCCTACAAACATTATGTTCCATCTCATAAAGACGTAGACCTCCATAGCCCCCTCAATACGGCCTTATCAAACTTGGTTGCCCCAAGTACCTCAACAACACCTTGTACAGCCTCATGTCACTATCTGTCGACTCAAGTATCGCAGACAGCGTTACTCTGTAGTCTTCGTTGAATTTGTTTATGTATTCGTCTATCTTATCACAGGTCACTAGGTCTCCTAGGCATTTCCAGAATATGTCATGAGTTGCCCTAGCGCTCTCCGTACTCTCATTACACTTA
>POCB01000076.1 GCA_002899805.1 Fervidicoccus sp. | reverse complement strand
TGTCGGGTCCCGAGTGAAGGTGAGTGCAAGCAATTATGATATCTGTTTCCTTTAAATTGTGTTTCTGAGCTACATCTTTCCGGCAGTTCTCCACATCGCTATGGAAAAGCCCGATTAAATCAAGGGATGTTATTATCAACTTTGTTTTTCCATCGCTCAAATAGAGAACGCTGGCATATATGTCATCGTGCACTCCTTCGCTTTTTCTATTATTACCTAAGCCCGCAAGATAGACGCGGTAAGGAGGGGTTATCTTAACCCTGCTTGCTCCAGCAAGGAAACCAGCCTCCAAACAGAATATGTTCGCTATAATCAAAGAACAAAGGATTAAATTTTTCATCTTGATTCCTCGTTTCTCATTTTAAGTTTTTAGACGAGAATAATCAATACAAGATGTGACAAAAATATTGAAAAATTTCAAAAAGATATTGGAATCATTAGATGAGGATAAAAGTAGGTGTGGCTAAAAGCACAGTGTAGTATTTTTGTTCTTTTGCCTTATAATGAGTTCCCTCTTAACGAGTGCAATAATATTATGGAATTATACAAAAACTTGGCTTTGTTGAATAATCCCGAAAAAGAAGGAAATAGCCTTATATTTCCCATTATCAACCGCTAATAAAAGGGAAAATAAAAAATACTTGAAATATATTCCTTTTTAAAGAATTTTCCCCTTTTATGCTAACTAAGATTTGTTCAAGATTTACAGAAAATAAGGAAAAGATTTTTTATTCGATTTGTTCAACAAAGCCCAAAAACTTGACTTATTTGGAGTGTAGGTGATATTTTATTATGATATGATGAGGAATTACCTCTTTTACCTTTTGCTTTCCTGTGCACTTGCCTTTCCCCAAAAGAGGGTGCTCGCCTTCTATTATCCCTGGTATGGAACACCCTCAGTTTCCGGCAATTGGGTGCATTGGAATGAAGCAGGTCATAATCCCGAGATATTATTAGGGGACAACTTGCCCGATAGCGCAACAACGAATCATCCCCTCAAGCTATACGATTCAAATGACCCGGAGGTTATCAAGAAACATCTATCGCTCGCTAAATGGGCGAGAATAGATGCTCTCATTTACAGCTGGTGGGGAATGGATGATTTTACAGATAGAGCTTTCAGAAAAGCCTTGAGGATAGCGGAAAAGGAAAAGGGGATTCCCGTGAAGCTGACTATCTACTATGAAACCGTTTCCCAAGTGGCGGTGGATAAAGTTGAAGCAACGGTCAAGGACCTGATGTATATCTTAAATGAGTACGCCGATAGTCCCGCCTTCTTTAAGGTTGGTAATAAACCGGTGATATTCATATATGGTAGAGCAATGGGACAAATGGGTAGCAAATGGAGGGATGTCATAGATGAGGTGAAAAGGTTAAGGAAGGGCAATGTGCTTTTTATTGCGGATTCCCTTGACTCCCGCTGGCTTGATGTGTTTGATGGCTTGCACGAATATAATCCTATAGGAGCTATTTTGGCAAAAGCGGATATGTATAAAAGATATAGGAGTTGTAAGGAGATTTGCTCAAAAAGAGGGAAGATTTCCTGTGCAACGGTGATACCTGGTTATGACGATTCCAATGTTAGGCAA
>POCB01000256.1 GCA_002899805.1 Fervidicoccus sp. | reverse complement strand
CGATGAGGCTCATAAGAATAGAGCACACCGTATTCAGCCTTCCCTTCGCATATGTGGGAATAGCCCTCTCCGGCTATCCATACAGCCTGAAGACCTTCATCCTCTCCACGCTGGCAGTCCTCGGGCTCAGGAGTGCGGGCATGTCCTTCAACAACATCGCTGATATTGAAATCGACAGGAGGAACCCGAGGACAGCGAAGAGGCCTCTGGTGACGGGAGCGCTCAGTATGAAGGATGCTTGGCTCATAGTCCTCTTGGGCTCTGTTCTCTATTACGCATCAGCCTATCTGCTCAACTTCTATGCGCTCCTCTTCTCCCCTCTCCTCTACGCTATAGCGATGACCTATCCCTATGCCAAGAGGATCCATCCCTTCCCTCACCTTCACCTGGGACTCTCCCTGGGCTTCGTCGTCTTCGGGGGAGCAATCGCTTCCTCGGGAAGCTATGCGGGATCCCTTTCTGAAGCCTTGGAGAGCGTCCCCTGGCTCTACCTGGCAGGAGTAACGCTTTGGGTGGCTGGCTTCGATACCCTCTACAGCATCATGGACATAGACTACGACAGGAGGGAGGGGCTCGGGAGCATCCCATCCGGGTTCGGGGTGAGTTGGGGCATAGCAGCAGCATCCCTATTCTACCTTTCAGCCTTCGTTTCCTTCTTCATTGCCGTTTCGGAATACAGGCTCGGTTTCATCGCTCTATTCTCAGCTATCATCTCGGGATTCATCATGGCTCTCCAAATAATCCTCACGCTGAAGAGCCTCGATAACGTACCGAAGGCCTTCAACCTCAACCTGGCACTTGGAATCATCGTGAGCGTCGGGATTCTCCTGGATCTGATCTTGAGATGATTTCTCGATGAGGAGGATGTAAATATTAAGGAAAATTAACTTCTTTTCCCATGGTTCGGTGGGGAGAGATCTATGAAGAGGTCCTTCGCCTTAGCTTTCCTCGCGGTGATCTTGGCAATCATTCTACTTTCCGCTTACTTCTTCCTCTCGGAGAGAGGGGGTGCACAGATAACGATAAGGGCTGGGACGCTGCAGGGAGGGATAAGCACTCTCGATCCGATGCAGTACTACAACTTGAGCTCCAGGGAGAACGTCAAGCTCGAGGTGTACAGATTCGAGAAGACGACCGACATACTCGCAGCGCTCGGAAGAGGGGACATAGACGTTGCCGTGATCCCCTCCGAGATGGCCGCGAAGCTCATTCAGAGCGGGATCCAGGTCAAGATAATTGCTCCAGAGATGCTCCAGAACCAAGCTATCCTCACGAGGGGGGATATGAGCTCGATAGAACAGCTGAGGGGAAAGAATGTGATCTCCCTGCTCTCGACGGGGAGCTACATGATGTTCAAGGCCTACATGAAGATAATCTACAACATGACCGTCGTGGATTCCCAGCAGGGGAATGGGGACATAGTTGGGATAAACTCTCCTCCTGGGACCATACTGGATGCCCTGGCGAGGGGGGATGGAGCTGCTGCTGTGGTTTGGGAGCCCTTCGTTTCAATAGGGGTCGTGAGGTACAACTTCACCGTGCTCTCAACATTCCAGCAGCTCTGGGATAAGACAAACTCCACCGGTCTCC
>POCB01000189.1 GCA_002899805.1 Fervidicoccus sp. | reverse complement strand
GTACAAGACACCAGCAGACCTGAGAAAAGTCAGAGAACACCTGAAGGGAGGCGGAGGAACAGTGATCAGACCAGCACTAGAGTACGTGAAGAAGAGAATGAGCCCAGGAGACGTACTGATAATAGCCTCCGACTGGATGATAGACGACATAAACAGCGAAGAAACAAGAAAAATACTCAGAGAACTAGTAAACAAATCACTAGCAACAGCACTCCTAACAACAGGAATAGAACCACCACGCATAGGCAAAAACATAATAATAGACACAATACCGGCCTAAACCAATATCTTTTTTCCCTCCTCAAAGAAAAAGATCCTTTTTCCCCGTGATGAACTAGATCCCTAAGAGGATCTGCGTGAAAGCTTCGCAACACCACAAATTTGTGTTGAAGTCAGGGATCCGCAGAAAAATCCTTTGAGAGATCTTCTACGCTGGGAGGATCTCCCACTCATGTTCTTTGGCGAGTTCTTCTGTTATCCACTCCCTGGCTCTTCTCTGTGTTTTTTCGCTCCCTAGGATGTATCTGAGAAAGGATTCTTTATAATCTGAGGGGACATTGTGTGTTGCTATATATATGTTTCTGGAGGCGTATCCCTCCCTAAATGAGTATATCGAGCACCTATTCTCCGCAGACTCGCCACAGGCGATCGCGACTATATCATGCAGAAACCATCTCTTGTCTACTGGAAGATATGTTCCGATTGTTGCAAAAGACACTCTCCTCCCATCAACCACGGCCTCGGAGGAGGAGAGCATGTACCAGCCCCCGTCAGGTGCCTTAACCACGAACTCAGGCTTCAGAAGATCCCCGAAAACCTTGGGCAAGACGTCGTAAAAGAGCCTATCCCTTGGTGAGACCTCGTAAAACTCCAATACATTAAAATTGTAATCATATCTGAATATTTTGTTACTGCGTTTATCTCTAGCAACAAACAAACCAATAGACGGGATCACAATAACTCTGTCATTAATGAAGAAATCAGACTCACCAAAGCAGACCCTGTAGACCCCGGAGATGACTTCTTCATCTGATAAGAGCTCGTCTCCGTAGATCCTCCAGAGAAAATCAATTAACCTAGCCTCCTCCGCGCATCCAAGCAACTCAACAAGCATAGGAGCATTGGGGTTCTTAACTGATAAAGCCTTCTCAAAAAGCCTCATGAAGTCGCCGATCTTCTTCCTAACATGCTCCACAACCTCCTCTTCACTAGAAGCTGAGAATACATCGAAGCCCAAGCGACCCATCTTCACAGTGTATCCCGAGGAGCCTCTCTCAACAACAAGAGGAACAATAAAAACTTTACCTGAGCGAGAACGAGGATTAAGACAGTAGATAGAGATAACATAGATTGATGCATCACCAACAGAACCCTTAATCGTGCTGTTCCTCTTGAAGAACTCAATAATGTTCTTTACTTCCTTGTCCTCATCAAGGTTTCTCAAGCGAAAAGTCCTCTCCCAATCACGAGACTTTAAGAAACGATACAGTTTTTCATGGATCTCATCAAGCTTGTCGCATGAAACCTTCTTCAGAGCAGGCACTTACTGCCCCTAACCAAATATGTTCTTATATCAGTAATTAAGTTGAGC
>POCB01000020.1 GCA_002899805.1 Fervidicoccus sp. | reverse complement strand
GGGCAGATTCGCCGCTCCTTTGGGAATAAAAATCGGGATAGACCCCTCCGAGAGGATGTTGGAAATAGCAAGGGAAAGGGGCATAGAGGGAATTTTAGGAAGAGGGGAAAACCTGCCTTTTCCAGAAAATGAGTTTGATTTTCTGCTCCTCGCTTTCACCATTTGTTTTGTTGAAGACCCGGAAAAGGTCATTGGGGAAGCTAAAAGGGTTCTCAAACCAAATGGGAGACTGATAATCGGGATAATAGATAAGAACAGCAAATTGGGGAGGTTTTATCAGGAAAGGAAAGCGAAGAGCAAATTCTATAGCGTTGCTAAATTCTACTCGCCTGAGGAGATAATTCAGCTTCTTGAAAAATTTAATTTCCATAATATTCAAGCGATTCAAACCCTTTTCAGTGAAATTCGTAGCCTCCGGGAGATAGAAATGCCCAAAGAGGGCTACGGAGAGGGTTCGTTCGTAGTGATATACGGAGATAAGGAGGGATGAAAATGAACATCACCTGGTTGTCTTTGCTTGTTCTCTTCCCCTTTGTCTTCTCCCTTTCCGCCGATTTACCTCCAAACGGAAATTTTGAGGAAATATCCGCAGATTTTCCAACGGGATGGTCAAGGTCTGCCCTTAAAGGGCAATTGGGAAAAGATGTCTTCGTTGAGCTATCCTCACAAGCATTTGATGGTAAATACGCCTTGGAGTTAAGGACATTAGATAAGGGAATTGTTGTGCTTAATTCAAGCTCAATGCCCGTTTTAAAAGGAAGGTTGATATTCCATTATAAAGCGATTGCCTCAGAGGGAACAGATAATTTGGCTGTTTTCGTAATACCTTTGGACAAAAACGGAAGGGAAACCTCCCCTGGGAGAAAAAGTTATATCATCCCAAAATCTCACATAGGTGATGGTAAGTGGCACGAGGGGATTATAGATTTTGACTATTTAGAATTCAACAATGTCGTAAGCATTCTCATTGGGGCGAGAATAAACGAGAGCGGTATTCCAGGAGCAGGGGATTTCCTCATAGATAACCTGACCCTGATACCAGCCCCTTATCAGCTCGCTCCAAAATTGCTCCTCACTTTCACTACCCCAAGACCTCTTTATTTAATGGGTGAAAAGCCAAGATTTAATTTAACCATAAGGAATGTAGGAAGAAAAGAATCAGAGGAAGGCTTCATTTTTTTAGAACTTGATGAGGAGAAACAGCAAATCCATCTTGATTCCCTGAAAACGGGAGAGGAAAGAAAGCTTAATTTTGAGTTCCCCCCTCTTAGGAAATTCGGCTTGCTCAAGGGAAAGATAACCGCACAGGCGGGTGAAATAAAAGTTTCGGAGGATTTTTCCCTCGTAGTTTTAGATGGTTTTCCCGAAAGAGGTTTATCGTTAGAGCTTGCTAATTCCCGTCTTTTCTTCCCTCACACTCCCCTGGGTTATGGAACGGTGATTATTCAGCACAAAACAAAAGGGAAGTGGGAAAATGTGGCTATAATACCTTCCTTATTCTCCCTGAGAAGCAATGACAGGTCAAGGGAAATTTTTACAGAAGATTTTTCCCGATATAAAAGCGAAATCGTGTTTCGTGGCGAGGTTGAATGTGGCGCTCAA
>POCB01000233.1 GCA_002899805.1 Fervidicoccus sp. | reverse complement strand
GTGGAGGATCCTCCCGGCGTAGTAGATCCCTCTAAGGATTTTCTGTGATCACACGCTTAACCACAGATTTGTGGTGTTGCGAAGCTTTTCTCTAACTCCTTGGTGGGATCTAATTCACTAGGTGGTGGTGTTGGTTTTTTATTTGTTGCGTCTAGTAATGTATTTTTGGTGGTTGTGTGGCTTTTGGCTTGTTTAGGGGGAGGAGGGAGGAGGATAGGGATAGGGAGAGGGATCGTGAGGATATTACGCATTTGATCAGGGTTTCTCCTGAGCTTCTTATCAAGTATGTTACTGAGGATCTGATTAGTAAGCCTTGGGGCGGTGGTGAGGATCTCAGTAAGATTCCTTCTCTCAGGATTTTTCAGGAGATTCTCAAGACATCGTATATGAAGACTTTTTCTAGGCCACTTGAGATTGTTCCTGTGGTTACTGGATCCGCCTTCAAGGAGGCTGTGAAGAATAGGATGGTTATTGCTATTAAGGCTGTTGAGGAGAACATAGTTGATAAGATCGATGTCTGCGTATCTGTTCTTCTGGACAAGTCGTCTGATGAGAGGATAGAGTCTATGAAGAGTGAGTGCCGCGAGTTTCTGAACAAGATTCCTTTCACACCGATTCTCGGTCTCGTCATCGCCGAGGCTGTTGTGGCTATATCAACATTTAATCTGCCGATACCTCTTCAATCAAATATTATCAAGGCGCTGGCAGGGTACCAAACTGACTGAGGGTCTATGATGCGTGTGGGGATCGTCAGCGAGTGCCCGTGGGTTCCGAGTAGCTTCGGCAAAATGGTTTTCTACTTGGCCAAGGGCTTGATTGATGAGGGCTTCAAAACAACTGTTTACTGCCCGACTAGTCCGTCGCCAACGATTTTCTCAAGAAAATTCTTGTTCAAGACGAAGTGCGATGTCGAGAGGTTCTGTGTTGATGCTGAGATAGAGACTTCTCAGTACCTCAGCTTCGCGTCTGGTGAGGAGGATCTCTTCATTGTCTTCGGCACACCGTATGGGTCTGTGGAGGTCTCTGCACTGAATGTGTGTGAGAATCTCTCCAAGCCATGCCTAGGCTACTTCGTCACTGAGTCGCTTACTCTCCCATCAACAATTGCTCTCTGGGTCACTAAGGTCTCTTTCGTCGCTACACCAACTGACTTCGTGAGGAGAGTGTTTATTGACGGTGTCAAGAGGTTCAGCAGGGAGCTTGGTGAGGAGGCTGAGAAGAGGTTCATGGTCGCTCCACACGGCATAAATCTAGATCTCTACAGCAGGGCTGTGTGCGAGTACTTGAGTGACTACACCACGCATCACGGGAGAAGCACTGAGCTCGTCGAGAAGATTAGAGAGGCTAGGGAGACTGGGAGGACTGTGGTCGGGTTCTACGCAAAGAATAATCCTAGGAAGGATGTCGCCGCATTGATAAAAGCTGTTTCGTCCCTCGGCGACGAATATCTTCTTCTCCCAATACTCATCGAGGCTGTCTCGTCAAATGCGTGGGCTGATCTCGCCACACTCGTATCATTCTTCATGTCCCCCGAGGAGAGTGCTAAAAGAATAGTATGGGTTGATCCAGAGGCAGGTAAATACGGGGTGACAGACTACTCAATCATCA
>POCB01000252.1 GCA_002899805.1 Fervidicoccus sp. | reverse complement strand
TTTCAGTCATGGATTCCCTCCTCTCGGAAGATCCCTTCTATGGAAGGAGAAGAAGAGGTTTGACCTGGGTAATAGTTGAGGAATGTTTGGAGCCGGGGATCTTCTGCTTCTGTGGCACAATGGGAACGGGTCCTTCTCCTCGGGAAAACTTCGACATCTCATATGCATCGATAGGCAGAGATTGCCTCATATTCAGAGCAGATAGCGAGAAGGGAAGACAGGTACTTTCATCCATCCAGCTGAAGGAAGCAGATGAAAGCATCGATGAGGTGAAGATATACAAGCAGAGGATTGAAGCATCGATCGAGAGCATGAGGAAGAGGTTCAGGGAGAGCTCAGATGGTTTCAAAGACGCCCTGGAGAAGTCAATTGGAGATATAGGATTATGGAGGAGGCTCAGCGAAGGATGTGTGGGATGTTCAAACTGCAATATGGTCTGTCCAACGTGCTCCTGCACTGAGTTCATCGATGAAGCGATGATGGATGGAAGGGCTGAGAGAGGGAGAGTTTGGATCGGTTGCCTCTCTCCTGTCTATGGGCAAGTAGCGGGCGCGCACTTCAGAAAGGAGCAATACATGAGGTACAGGCACTTTGTTCTCCACAAGTTCCTTTTTTCACAGAAGAGGCAGGGCATAAACGCATGTGTTGGATGCGGTAGATGCATAGCCTTCTGTCCGATGGGTCTAGATCTGAGGAGCAATATTCAGGAGGTGCTCAAGAGCTATGGTGGAAAGTGAGGCAATGGTTATTCCAATCAGGGCTGAAGTTAGAGAGGTCAGGGAAGAGACCAGAGATACGAAGACTTACAAGCTCTATATAAAGGGGAAGAAGAGCGAGGAATTCAGACCGGGTCAGTTTTTGATGATATACTTGAAGGGGTTCGGCGAGATCCCCATCTCCTTATCTGACTTAGCTCATGACCTTGAGGATGGAGTATTAGCTACAATAACGGTGAGGGGCGTCGGAGTGGTCTCGAGATACCTTCTTTCCAATGTCAGGGAGGGGGATGTGATCGGGGTGAGGGGACCGTTTGGGAGGGGATGGCCCGTGGAGAGAGCAAAGGGAAAGGATATATTGATAGCTGGTGGGGGGATCGGCTTCGCTCCGCTCAGACCAGTGCTCAGATATGTTTGGAATAATAGGGAGGAGTATGGGAAAATTTTCCTAGTTTATGGGGCGCGCAGCCCTGCGGATATGATCTACAGGTATGAGCTGGAAAGCTACAGAAGCATCCCAAATGCAGAGATCCACTTCACTATCGATAGAGCTGCCGAGGGATGGAAGGGTGAAGTTGGCTTTGTGCCGGATGTCCTTACCAAGATGAAGCTAAGTCAGCAGCTGGTCAGCTTTGTCTGCGGTCCAGAGATAATGATGAGAATAGCTTCTAAGAGGCTAATCGAAGCGGGAATTGATCCCGAGAGGATATTCGTTTCGCTTGAAAGAAGGATGAGGTGTGGAATGGGGATATGCGGAACTTGTCAGTTTGGACCGTACTACGTATGCAGGGATGGGCCCGTCTTTTCGTACAGTGAGGTCTACCGCTACATGGAGGTGGAGGGGATATGAGCAGATTGAGGATCGGCGTCGGAAAGCTCGCGTCCTGCTCTGGATGCAT
>POCB01000030.1 GCA_002899805.1 Fervidicoccus sp. | reverse complement strand
ATGAAAGCTACAATGAGTGGTAGAAACATGAGGCCAGCGATGAAAAAGGCCAGCAGTAGGTTTCCACCGTAAACCGATGGGTCACCCAAAATCTTCACAGCATAATACGTCATTCCTGAAGCAGCAGGTGTAGCTAAAACCCAAATTATTATATCGTACCAGTTAAGTTCCCTTACCAGTCCTGAAGCCCTCCTCACGAAAAATGTTTCTTCTTCTTCCAAGGTATACATTATTAACTTTTTGGTAAACTTCTGAAAAAAATAGGTTTATAAATATATCTATAGAAGCTTTAGGCCATTCCTATTATAACTTATCTCTAATTTTTTGTATTTTCGATTTTTAGCCTGAAATATTTACTATTGATTTTAAAGTTCATGACGAAAAGTATGAAGATGATGAATAGGTAAACTACCCCCGCCCTCTAGGATGGGATCTATGACGTCTCAAGATGAATAAATTTGCCTCCTCCGCTTGGCTAGGGGCACTAACATATTAATTCCCTTTTTCAGTAATTTGGCAATGGTGTGAGATTATGAGCGGGGGGAATTTCAATTATTGGTGGAATTGGTACGTGGAGTGGATAGCAGATGGGGACGCTTCTGCGAGAGCATCTTCTAGGGTATATGCTGTTGAGAGAACAGCTTTCCAGAACGTCATGGTTGTTGAACTAGTTTCTCTCGGGAAAACTCTGATAATCGATGGCAAGGTACAGTCCAGCCTCTATGACGAATATGTATATCATGAGAGCCTCGTACATCCCCCATTAATAGCCCATGGCTCTCCTGAAAAAGTGTTGATTCTTGGTGGAGGGGAAGGAGCCACATTAAGGGAAGTGCTCAGATATAAGAGCGTGAGAGAAGTACATATGGTTGATATCGATGAGAAAGTCATCGATTTCTCAAAGAAGTTTCTTTTCGAATGGCACAGAGGCTCTTTCGATGATCCAAGGGCCAAGGTAATTATAGGTGATGGTAGAAAGTTTGTTGAAGATGCAGTAGCTAGGGGAGAGAAGTACGATGCAGTTATAATAGACTTAGTTGATCCTTTAGTGGGAGGACCTGCTGTTCACTTATATACAAGAGACTTCTACCAATTGATAAAGCAACTTATTGGAGAAGACGGAGTAATGGTGACGCAAGCAACGAGCCCAATCCTCTATCAGAGGATGTATGCAATAATACTCAATACGATCGCCTCAGTATTTTCGATCGCCAGACCTTATGCGACTTATATCAGGAGTTACAATGGAATCTGGGGATTCATTTTCGGCTCAGAGAAAACAGATCCGCTCAATTTTAAATCGGAAGATATCGACGCTAGAATAAAAAGCAAACTCAAAACGTCTCAAGAGTTGAAATTCTATGATGGTTTGACCCATGAGATGCTTTTCAAGTTACCAAAGAACATCAGAGATTCTCTCAAGCTATATAAAGAGATTTCTACTGATGATTCCCCAAAATACTTGGAAATATAATGCGAGTTTTTTGAGTGCCTTTTATAATGGATTTTCTTATTATTCCGTCGAAATCAATATAAAGCCTTCTAATCTATAATATTAAAACGAAGTCTCCGGGAGCTCAGAGGTTCGCCGTGGCCTAGCCCGGCGGCGCACGCGCAAC
>POCB01000165.1 GCA_002899805.1 Fervidicoccus sp. | reverse complement strand
GGGTTTAAATACTTCCCGAAATAGCTCGGGAAATATTGCGAAAAGCGAGACAGCTTCAGAAAAGCACGATTTTTCACAGGTATTTCCGGGATTTTTTTACTATCTCAACTTTCATACAAAAAAATTTGCAATTCTAAATAATGTTTCGATGATGCAGATGCTCTTTTCTCTGGTGAAGGATGTTCCCAAGAGGCTGTATTGGCTCAGGAGCAATGATCCTGTTCCCGAGGACTTGAGAGGATGGAGCTATCATACCTACCCGGTCAGGCCCAGAGCCTATTTCGGATTGGGGGTGAGCGAAGTAGCGTACAAGTACTGTGAAACCTTCAGAGATCTGTGGATGCGGAGGAAGGAGTATGTCAGGGCGGAAGTGCTCGAGAGCTCTCCTCTTTACATGGGAAAGCTCATCCATTCGCTCATGAACTATGCTTTCAGGGATGCTTCAGAAATAGTGAGCAGAAATCTCGGTCCTCTGGAATCCATTAGAAGGGCTCAGGAGCTGTCCAGAAAAAGGGCCTCTGAGCTCACGAAGAGCTATTATAGGAAGGCTATGGAATTCTACATGACTATGGTGCTCTCGGCGATCAGCACACTCTGGATACAGCAATCTCTGACTAACGATCCTCTCTCTTACATATCGATCAAGACCGAATTCGTCATCGATGGTACGCCTGTAGGTTTGAGCAACACCCTGAGGGTCGATGCATATCATGAAGGAGGAGTGATAATCGAGTACAAGCTGGGAAATCCAGATCCTCTGCTGACTGAGAGGCATTCTGTCGGACTCGCAGGATATGCTCTCGCCATCGAGAGCTCTCTCGACATCCCAATAGACTACGGCGCAATCGTCTATATCAGCGAACTTTCCAGGAGACCATCGATAAAGGTCTTTCCCGTTTACATCTCATCCCTATATCGCAAAAAGTGCCTCCGAGAAGCGGCAACTGCTATCAGTACTGCCCCTTCTTCAAGGCGTGCAACGGAGGGGAGAGGAGTTGAGGCTGCTTGTTATAACCGGCTATGGGAAAAGACTCTCTGTCGAAGGAAAGGTCTTCAAGGTTGAAGATAGGAATAAGAGCTCTTCGAAGGTAAATCCAGCAGATATTGAGAGCATAGTAATTGAATCGAGTGGAGTGAGCATAACTTCCGCGGCAATAGAGCTCGCCTCGATGGCCGGAATACCCATATTTATAATCAGAGGAAGGGGATCCCCCACCGTGATATCTCCGATATACTCCGTGAAGAGAAGCCCGCTGAGACCAGAAGGAAACAGTACTCTGCTACAACGGGAAAATCCGGCTGCACCCTCGCCAAGAGCCTCGTCAGATCTAAGATATCGAACCAGGCTGAGTGCCTGAGAAATCTGAACCGATACTTCAACGATGAAGATGTGAGGAAGGAGGTGGAAAAGCTCAGGGAAAACTCGAAGAGGGTGCAGGAGCTTCAGTGCTCGGAAAATTGGAGTTCTCAACTGAGACAGATCGAATCGAGCGCCGCGAGGGCTTACTGGGGGAGCTTGGCAGTATTCCTCCCAGAATCTATCGGCTTCGATGGAAGAGATGTGGATTCGGGAGATGCGTTCAATTGCTCTCTGAACTACATCTATGCTCTCCTATACAGT
>POCB01000208.1 GCA_002899805.1 Fervidicoccus sp. | reverse complement strand
CAGGGTGGAACTGAGATCCATCCAACACGTGCGAGCCATCCAAGAATTGAGACCCAGTATGATGATGCGAGCCATTGTCGCCCTGAGACCCAATGAGTATGTGCGAGCCACAGTGCATGTGAGACCCGTTAGGGTTCCGCGAGCCAAGCCTTATATGAGCCCCACGAAAAATTTGCGAGCCAGGGGGAGGATAAGATCCATGGGGTAGTTGCGTTTTCTTCTTCTCTAAAAAATTTATTTTTTTCAATGATTTTTTTCGGGGGGTTGTTTTTGGGTCTGAGGGTTGTTTCGATTAGGCTCGGGCACCGCGAAATCAGTATGCTACGCGAGCTTGAGAACATCCTCGGGAAGTCCAGGTCTGAGATCGTTAGAATCGCTGTGGCGTATCTCTACAATTTTTACATTGCTGTGGGTGGCGTGGCTGGTAAGAGCTCTTCCGAGAATCCTCCGCAGATCTCGCTGGTCTCTGTCGAGGAGTCATATGCTCTGGGGCCCGTGAGAAAGAACTATGTGTCTATTGTCCTCGACTGACCCCCCGAAACAATATCTTTTTTTCGAAACAATATCTTTTTCCGGGGGATCTCTCTTGGTTCTCTACATAACAGATGCGATACCCGTGAAGGGCCCTGAGACATTTGTGTATCTGAGGAAGATTGATGAGGACTATGTAATGGATCTAGTTACTCTCCACAGGAGACTTGGGAGAGAGATTAAGTGCTTCGTCAGCGACCCGGATGCGATAAGATTTATTCAGAGAAGAAAGATCTGCTTCGTGCTAGAGAGACACGATCCATCGCTGGAGGACATCATTGTGTTCATTCACGGAGGCGAGTTCTTCCTGATGAGCGTATCAACATCAATAGACACGCTACACAGAAGCCCCTGGGTGATGGGGTGAAGGCTCTCGAGGCTGTTGAGGGAGTGGTTGAGCTCCTCCTCCTGAAGAAGCTGTCTGGGAGAGAGTACTTCATCTACGCATTGCTCGAGCACATAAACGGATCCTCCCCATCCGAGCTCGCCGAGAAATACGGTATCTCGAGCAAGAGAACTCTGAAAGCATTCTTCGATAGACTGGTTAAGAGAGCTGGCTCACCATTTCTCGCGACCGACATAATAAGAGTGTCCGCCCCAATCATCCTCGCCGAGGAAGTGTGGTTCAGAGAGGGCACGTGTCTTCTCTGCGGCAGACTCATTGGGGGACGCGACACACCGGAGAACCACATCTACCACAGCCACAGAAAAATATTCATGAGCAAAGTCTCTGAAACCGTTGATAAAGTCGTTAGACAAATAAAAACCATGCACCCAGCAAGATAAGTGTTTCAGCTTTTAAGGTCTAAACAACAATATTTTTTTCGGGGGCATGAAGAAGAGAGCAGTAGTACTAAAAACAATCCGCCTGAGAAAAGCGGATCTGGAGAGACTCGAGAGGCTGAAGCAATTAACAGGAAAATCACTCTCAGAGATCGTGAGAGAAGCAGTGAAGAAATACTATAGACAAGAGGAGAAGAGAAAAATAAAGAAGCACTACATAGAGATAGAAATAGAATAACTTTTACTGAGAAAAAGGTCTCAGAAAAAATTCTCAGAAGCGGGGATCCCCCAACAAAAAAATTTTCATATGAAAAGATT
>POCB01000151.1 GCA_002899805.1 Fervidicoccus sp. | reverse complement strand
TCAATCCTCTCAAAAACCCCGGAAACAAACCAAGGACTAATAACACTCCCACGATCACCACCCCTATAAACACCAGAAACACTAACACCCCTAACATTATCCAAAAACAAAAACACCGACCCAAAACCAACACCAAAACCACCACCACCAACACACAAACCCCCAACACAACCAACACCCAAACCCCCACCACCATTAGTATATAAACCCCGAACACAAAGACTATTAAAACCCCGAACACAGGGACTAGTCCCTGGTGAATTGAAACCTGACAACTCCTCAGATCTCTCCTTATCTATTTTTCTCTTTCTTCTCTTCTGAATAATTTTTATTGTTGATTTAAGGAATTCCTGGATCTTCTCTGGCACGATTCTGTATATTCCCCGTCTAATCTTCTTAAGGAACCCTTTTGTGACTAATCTATTGACTACCTCATACATGACTCTTCTATCTGTCTCAAGTTCACTCCACAGATCCTTTAGTCTAAAGGTTCTTGTGGACACTGAGTATCTGTTTACTATGTGTTCAAGTACCTCTTTCTCTAATTCGCCTAGGGTAATAATGCTGTTGCTAGTGTTGTCATGTTTCGCTCTCGATGAAACGCTTTTTAAGCTCTGAAACATATTTTTTTCATGGAGATCTGATAGTAGATGATGTGAGGTCATGGTTTCTCTGACCTCCGTTCTTCTTCCCCAACTATTTTCCTAAGCAAAAATATATTATTTATCTAATTATTTGTCGTGTTTCGTTTTCACGGATCTTCTCTTCTGAATCACTTATTTCTCTCTGTGATCCTGGGGGATAAAGCTTATATACCCGATTCCCCTAATACATTATTTGGTGGGAAGATGGGTGGGGGAGGGAAGAAGAAAATGAATATGAGAGGCGTCTATGAAGCGGAAGAAATTGAGCGAGTAGTTATTAAGAGAATTATTAAGACATTGTATGATTTACAGGATATTAGGCTCAGGCTTGAGCTTAGAACGAAGGTGACTAAATACACTCTGTGTCCGAATAATCATCTTATTCCTCTTAAGAAGGAGTGGGAGAGGAGACCGCCTGAGAGGATTACTTGCCCACTGTGTGGTGCTGAGGCTAAGATAGTCTCTGTAGAGTCTCCTAAGATTATTCAGGAGTCTCTACAGCTCATCGAGGAGAAGGAGAAGGAGATTAGAAGGAGACTGGCTCAATTTGTTAAAGACCAGATCCTTTACAGAGAATATCTGTCAAAGATACGTGGCGTGGGTGAGGTTGTTTCAGCTTTCTTAATAACCTACTTGGATCCGTCGAGATTCGATAAGGTTAGCGGAATGTGGAAATACTGCGGGTTACATGTGGTGAATGGTAAAGCACCTAGGCGAATAGCTGGGCAGAAGACCGACTTCAACCCCTTCGCTAGGGTGATGATGTGGCGTCTCGGTGAAGCATTCAGGATGCAGGGCAGATCCTATAGATACATATATGAGCTGTCTCTACAGGAGTCTCAGGAGAAGCATCCTGATTGGTCGATGGCTCACCACATTAATCATGCTAGACGTGTCACTGTGAAGCTGTTCTTGTCGCACTTCTACGAGGTTTCTAGGGCTCTCCTGGGTCTGCCTAGGAGAATACCTTATCCACTTATTCAGAACCGTG
>POCB01000131.1 GCA_002899805.1 Fervidicoccus sp. | reverse complement strand
GCAGGCCAGCGTGGGTTCAAATCCCACCCCCCGCACTTGAAACAAATAGAACATAGAAAGGATAGGATTGAAAGATAGCGACGAGATTCAAAGGGAAAAAGAGCTAGTTTGAGTGGCTTATCCAGCAGAAATTAAGGTAGTGTCTCCAATCCTAGCTTTTTTCCTATGCTCTTTTGTTTCTCGTCCAGAGTGAGGAGCGGAACGCGCTTCTTTATGGCTAGCTCTATGTATAGGGAATCATAGACGGTGAGCCCTTCTCGGAGGGCTATTTCAAAAGCCCCCTCAATGTGATCGCCTTCAGGCTCAATGATCATGTTAGTCCTCTGATACCTTTGAAATAGTGCGATTATTTCTTCGACCTCTTGCGGAGTGATGAGATTCATTACGCGGCATGCCTTCCAAACCGCATTATAGAACTCCTTTATGGCATGATCCACCGTCATCACGAGCTTCATGTACTCGGAAAGGGACGTCCACCCATCCTCCTTTAGGAAGAAGGCCACAATAGCTGAAGCATCAGCTGCTATCACGGTCCTCCCTCACGGACTTTATCGCGAAGCCCCTGGTTACCTTCCATTTCCCCTTCCTGAGCTCTTCTAATATATGGGAGAAGTTCTCTTCCGCCTCCAATTCTTTCAGCTTTTCCTCGATGAACTTTCTGACCTCATCTGCCCAATTCACTTTTTCCCTGTATTTCTCCATCTTCTCTCTGATCTCCTTCTTCAGCTTCACACTGAATACGCTCATGTTTGGTTTACCTATGGTAATCTTTTTGGTAGACCTTTTAATAAACTTTCATCAATCGATAGAATCGAATAACTAACTTTTTGAAATATAGATGAAATTGCAAATTCAAATACATTATACCTTCGCTACCTTATGTCTCCTCACTGCAGAAGCATCAGATACGTGAAATTTACCTTTTTCAGCTGAGACAATATGTTTTCCGAACCTTTACAGTTAAACTTTTTGAAGAAGTTCAACAATAATCACGTTGGTTAACCCATTGAGAACATTACTAATCGAGGCGAGGAAGAAGGGCGTTTTGATCCTACCTAAGGTCCTCAGAGAGAGTGTGGGCGTCGAGGAAGGAGACGTCTTGGTTGCAGAAGTCAAAGATGGAGCGATTGTTCTGCGACCTTTGAAGCCCAAAGTTGTTGAAATCGATCGCAGGATTGTCGAGGAGATATTGGAAGAGGAGAAGAAGGTTGAAGACAGGAAAATAGAAGAAGAGCTCTGAGAAGTACATAGTTGACACGAGCGTTTTAATAGAGATCATACTTGAAGGCTCTCCTTATATGAAAACCCTCGAGGAACTGTTCAGAGAGGCTGAGAGGGGGGCCAAAGAACTGTACATAACTCCGCTGACCGTTTCAGAGTTGCTGTATGTAGCATACAAGATATACAAATCGGCGGGAACGGAGGATCCGAAGAAAGATGCTGAGGACTTCGTTAATTGGGTACTTTTCAGGGCAGAACTGGCGAAAGTCGGTCTTGAGACGGCAATCATAGCTGGAAAGATAAAAGAGGAACTGGGCTTATCTCTTGCCGACTGCTATGTGCTCGCGACTTTCAAGCAGTTAGAAGCAAAACCCCTGTTCCTGAAACCTGGAGGGGAAATGAGGGAAAAGATGGAGCAACTCGAGAAGATGGGGATAATCCTTCTGGATGGGAGATCTTAGCTTTTCAGGAGGAACTTGATTCTCGAGGAAATTCCAGCATCTTCAAGTTCTTCGCTTTCCTCAAGTAATATTTAAACATCTCCCTATCCACGACGTGTATCTCGAAGGGCTCCTTTATACCTCTCTCCCATAGCTTCGAAATTACCACTTCGGGAGGAAGCGAGGTGACTATCAGGAGGTCTATATCGCTCGAAACGAGACTTTTACCTTCTACGAGGCTTCCAAAGACGTATATCTCCGCGCCTTCGTCCAGTTCTTTCACTATTCTGTAAGCCATTTTCAGGTAATGCTCTAAGTTTTCGAAGACTTCGATTTTTCTCTTCGCATCTTCAACCAGAAGCCTTTCGGACAGCCTCCATCACCTCATCTGCAGCTCTCTTTATCCTCAAGACCTCTTCCTTCTTGTACTCCCTCGGTATGTACCTAGCAGTTATGTAGACATCTTCCAAGATAGCCAGCTCGAGTAAAAAGTCCCTCATCAACCTCTCGATCTCCTCATTTCTCGAAATCTCGTATATGAGCTCCAGCAGCCGCCTGATGCTGTGCGTTCTCGGGTATTCCAGCCCCATCTTCAAGAGGAAGGCCTTGAGGTAGAGTTGCAGGCTCTGCTCCAGGCTGAATGCTGCTAAATCGTAAAACTCTTTCTCCATTTGGATTAGTGCCGTATCGTAGAATCTCCTCGACCTTTTGATGAGATACTCGTACTCTTCGAGATGGCTCAAATCTTATCCCATGAAATTAAATTCATCATAAGATAGTAAAATAAGCCTATCTCTATGCTATTATCTTAGTCTCTCCTGGTATTGCTTATTTTTCCAACGTTAGATTTATTGAGTTACGGGCAGGTCTGCCCGAGCATGGCCAAAGGATCGGACTCAGGCTCCGATGGAGAAGCCCTGTGGGTTCAAATCCCCCGCATCAATTCCCAATTAACGGAGTGTATCTTCCACAAAATGGGCGTTTGATCTCCCAGCTTCCTATGTAGACTGCAGTGTCCATATCATAAAGCTCTTCGATATCTTGGTCATCCTTCAATTGCTGGGTTACGTGATTGCCCCATTTAACCATGTCATAGATCAGCTAGGTAGCTTGTACTCAATTGAATTGTTCAGCTCTCTCGAATCGTTGAAACTCCTAACAATATCTTCTATCTCAAGTTGCTTAGCCTCACTGCCAGAGATCTCCCCAATTTCCCTTCAGAAAAACATAAGCAGTTGGAAGTAACTCGACGGCAGTCGCATTCGAGCCAAACCTCATGCCTTCGAGCGGTATTGAGCCAAAACCAGCAAAGGGATCCAAGAGCTTCCTCCCTTCGAGCTCCTCCACTATTCGCGGAGATGGGTTGCAGTTATGAAGCGTTCTCTTTTGCCCCATACTGGAAATAAATCATATGGGAAACCCTGCTTGATGCATTCATCTTTTGAGAGGAGGGGAGCCTGCTAAAAAGATACTAGTTAGAAGGAGCCCTATAAGAGCGCCACACAAAAACCCCTCAGTCTTATCCCCCTTCGATGAGCTTTTGCCGAGAAGACCTCCAACGATGGCCCCTAAGGCGAGAGCAATACGAGGAGAATCATAGATCAAGTGCCCTATCGGGTCTCTATCCGGATCTACATTATCCCTGTGAGCTCTATAGTGATCTCCATAGTCCAGGAGATGTATCCTCCCGCCGTTTTCCAGAGGATAGCTGTAATCTGCTCTCTGCCCTTTAGGCTCCCCTAGAGCCTTCTTGAAGCCCACCGCCTCCGGATCAGGAAGCACGCTCTTCTGTATCATGACTTCCTCATGTGGATTTCTTTTAATCAATTCAAGCTTTAAGAGCGAAATAAAAGGAAGTTCTTCTGTCATATTACATTTCCCTTTTTTCTCCAATACTTATTACGATTTGAAAACTAATTAGATCAATCACCGTCGATCTCAACGACTGCTGGTGGAGGCTGTTGCTCCCCCGCTCTCGCGGTCATCTTCACCACAGCCTTCCCTACCCTCAAACCAGTCAGAGCTTTGCTCAGGCTCTCGGCAAAAGATGCATCCATGCTTCCCAACTTGCTCAAGTCCTCTCCTCCAACCACGAATGCAACCTTCACTCCACAGTTCGTCAAAATGCTCTGCAGGAGGTCATCGGGGATCTGTTTCGTGTGCTGGTGTGCAACTATCAAATGCAGGCCGTATTTCCTTGCTTCGCTCAGGATAGTTTCTATTATAGGCAAATCCGCGACAAACTGAAACTCATCTATCACGAGGAAAACTGGTGTTCTCTTTTTCTGGAGCCTCGCCCTAGCTAGAGCTTCGAACCAGAGCTTCATGACAATTGTTGATGCTGTGAGTCTCGTGACGTTTTCTCCGAGCTCGGCCTTTGGAAGAGAGAAGAGCGATAGAGAGCCAGGCTTCATTATTTCCTCTATATTTATGCTCGTTTTACCTGTGAGCTTTTGAAGTAAGGGATCATTCGCGTAAGCTTCCAGCCTCGAGAGTGCGGAAATGAACGTCTGCTCCCTCATCCTCTGCAATGCTTCGACGCTCTGCTTCCACCTGATATCCTTCACATCGAGCACATAGGTTCCTTCATAGAGACCCAGGATAGCATGATATAGATCTGCCATCGTCGGCTCTTCCTTTTCTTGATACAGAGTCCTCAAAATGACCTGGAGCATGTACTTAACATTTACAGCGTAATCGGTTAAATTCAGAACTTCCTTGAAGACTTTGAGCAAGATGTCCGTAGCCAATGTTATGGCGTGGTCCCTGCTCTCAGCTCTCGGGAGCTCCAGAGGATTCATTGAAAAGGGAGCTCTCGTGGGATGGAAGAATTTCGCATGGGGGATCTCTCGCTTCAGCTCCACAGTCATATCTCCGTGGGGATCTATGACTATAACCGAAGCTTCTCCGATCTCGTGGATCCTGTGAACCAGGAGCTTGAGGAAGGTGGTTTTACCCGATCCCGTCTGCCCTATCAAGTAGGCGTGCCTGTAGAGATCCTCAACGCTCAGCCTGAACTCCCTCCCATCCTCCAGCTTCCCAATCCTGAAGCTCCCCTTCCCCATCCTCATAGGGATCAGAGAGGGGAGCGGTGATCCCCTGACGAAGCTTATCCTGTGCAGTGAGGGATCCGGCAGCTTGATCACTTCTCCAAAGCTCTCCTCGTCCCAGATTATCTCGTTCCTCTCTCCGAAGATTTTTCCCCAGAATCCTCCCAAATTTGGAGGATCCAGGGCTTTCCCTAGAGCTTCCTCATCCTTCACCCTCTTGTTGACGAATCTCAAAGGAACGGAAGATGATGCTTCCAAGAGCCTTTCCAGCTCCATGAGCCCCTTTTTGCTTTCCGCGAGGGCCAGGAGCTTCCCGAGCAAGACATTGTGTATTCTCCTTTTCACCTCTTGCGCCTTTATGCTGAGTTCCCCGCTCCTGTACCTCGAGGCCCTGTTTTGTAGGGAGCTCGCCCTTCTGAAGAAAAGCTTCTTGAGCCCTGGATCCCTCGACATTCCAGTGCATATCCCTCCTCTGAATTCGAGAGAGTTGACCAGCCCCGCGATATCTGAAACGAAGACCTCGGAAAGGAAGAAGTCCTCTTCTCGCTTCACCCTGGCATCCCCTACCCAGAGCTCTCTCCCAAAGATCCCCATGACATCTCTGAGGCTTGCCTTCTCCACTCCGAAGAATGCTCTCAGCGTCTCGAGGCTTGAAGCCGTCTCCAGAAACAGCCTCAGCTCTTTTCCATCGTTCACAGTGCAGAGAGTGAATCTAGGTCCGAAGAGCTTATAGCTGAAGGGCCCTGAACCTATCCTTGGCTCAAGCTCATAGAGCAAGGTCTCATCCCCCAAATCGATCGTATTCTATTAAAGAGATCGCTCTCCCTCGGGACGACCCTTTAAAGCTTCCCCAGATATTTGGGGCTGGGAAAATGGACACGCATTCCGCTTTGAGCGAGATCAGGAGAAAGAAGATCTTCGGAGTTGAGCTGAAGGGAGGCAAAGCAATGAAGTTCGCATTCAAGCCATGCTTGAGGAACGCCCAATTGGAAGACGATGTTATTGTGCTTCTAGATCTCTACAGTGCCAACGGAGAATTGGACTTCTTCCCCGCTTATCCATACCTGTTCTTCCCGAACTTCAGAGATCTCGATATAAGCTACATTGGAAGCTACGCCCACGATGCACTGAAGTTCTTCCCTAAGTTCAGAACGATCGAGGAAAAGCAGGGTGATCAATGGGAGCTCTTGGTTGAGAGGGAAGATGGTGTGAAGTTCTTGAGCAAAAGCACAGCTCTATCTCAAATCCTAGCTAACATTGAAGTCAATCCAGGCATAAGGTGGGGGGAGCTCTTGGGCATCTTCCTAGAAAAAGCTGATGAAATGGACTTAAAAGATGAGGAGGAGAGAAAAGAGGTATTGTCGTGGATAGAGAAGGGCTACATCGCTCCGAGGCTGGGGATGCTCTGGCACGAAGCAGACCTCATCGATGCCGATTCAGCTTAACAGACCTCCTTTCGACATCTTCCAAGTTCCTTTTCACTCTTTCAGGTAATTCGCGAGGGGCTTCCCGAAACATCCTAGCTCCATATTCGATCTCGCTTTCAATGCGTTTTTTCAGCGCCTCTCTCGTGTGCTCCGCGAGACTTCTCAAGTTTGTTGCCCCCTGCTTCACAGCATGCTTTCCCAATGACATGGTGAAGCTCTTGAAAGCCTCAAGCTTCGGATCGATCCTCTCTCTGGCCAACATCCTCTCGACTTCTTTAGCTCTCTCGAAACCCTCCAACACTCCGACTACCCCAAGACTTCTTTCCTGGAGCTCGGCCAACCCCTCCATCACCTCCTTGGTTCTCTTCGCTTCCCTGTAGGGTCTGCCTATGACTTCTCCCGTTACTATGGGCTTGAGCTCCCTCTCCGCTGCTTTCATTGTGAAAGTCGGTTTCTGTGCGGAAGAGTGGGGTATCCTCAGCCTAGCATAGCCAGTTCTCTGCACAGCAACATAGGGCTGTTCCTCCTTTGAAACAGAAGATTCCCGCAGCTTCAAGCTCCCAATGGCTTTTACTGGATAGTAGAGGATCCTCATGTGTGACCTCAGGGACCTCGTCACGCTTCCTGCGATGCCAGAGCCGAAGATCCCGAGGATATTTGGGAGGGTCCCAACAATTACAGGATAAAGTATCCCGAAGGTCATGCTCTTCCCGGGCATGAGCTCCTCCATGACGAGGAGAAATACCGCTGCCATAGGCCCAGAGAGCATAAGCCCGCCTATCAAGCTAGTTGCTGTCCTCACAGCACTCCTGAGACCTGGATGCAAATACGCTATGGAGAGGAGTGGGGAAGCTACGACCAGGCTCAGGATGAGGAAGTACCTGACATATATGAACATGCTCGCTATCAAGAGCACGAAGACGAGCATAGCTGCATATTCTGCAACGAACGGGACGAAGTACCCGAGGGCTACTCCCAGAGCTACCTCGAGCATGATCCATCCCATCACCCACGATATGTCTATACGAGAGATGAGGGAATAGCTCACGGTGTTGAGGATCTGTGCTGTTGCATTGTAGATATAGGGGATGAGCAGAGCCAGAGCGATGACAACTACAGCATCCTTGAATATTGAGATGAAAGTCTCCGCGATGCTCCCTTCCTCGATGAAGTCCCAGGCAATCCTGAATGCTAGGAAGAGACCGAAAGCACTCATGCTCAGCTTCAGGATTTGCTGGTATAGATCCCAGAGCTCTCCGCTCGTGGGCATGAGGGGAGAAGCGACGAGCTTCTGGAGGTCGATGGCGGGGAGTATCACCGAAACTTTTTTCACCAGACCGCAGAAGATATCGAAGGGCCATGACAGAGGGCAGTAGTCAGCATTCACCACGCTTATACCCACAGCATTCATTCCCTCCTTTCCCGAGCTGTCCCGAGCACTCACAACTATTGTGAAGCCATTCCCAGATTGGTTTTCTCCCAAAACGTAAGTATGCTGGAGCGTGACACTGTTGTAGATATTTGTAGCTGTGGGTATTGAACCATCACCCCAATCCACACTTGTTGAATAGGGAGGCGATCCCCCTTGAGGAATTATCGTGAGGTTCAAAGTCTCCCCGCTCTGCAGGTACAAGCTATCGAGGTAGAGATTCACATCGATATTCCCAACGCCTTGGAAGGAAACTCCAGATGCGATAGAAGATGCGAACATCCCAATCCCTACGATGAGCAGGGCACCGAGCAGGCTCCATGCTCCTTCGGAGCTCTTCCCCATCGCCAGATAAACAGCTGAACCTATTAGAAGGACGCCCGCGACCGCATAAAACACCCATCCATATGGTAAAGGAGGAGAAGCACCTTCGTATAGAGCTTGGACTAGACCCCATCCGAAAGCTATGACCAATAATGCAACCATCCCCCCAGCAAGGTATCTCCCCCCTTCCCTCCTTCCGAAGATCCTCGATATCGCTCCATAAATGAGGGAGCCTGAAGCTATGGAGAACGCTATCCACATCCCCCAAGAGATCAGAGCCCAGACGTCGATCACTTTGGTATCGCCCCAATTATGAGCAGTGAAATGAGGGCGATGCCCCAGAGTGCTATTAGGGACGCGTAAGCGAGCTTCCTGATTAAGCGACATAGCAACACTGAAAGCGTGGCGAGTGAAACAGAGATCAAGAAGGCGAGCAAGCCTTGAGGTACGCTCGAGAAGTGCGATGTCAGGATGTTCCACTCCCTCTCCCAAATGTAAGCTATTAGTTCGGGAAAGTCCATCCCCATCATCTCCCCAAGCTTGTTGAAAATGCCCTGAGTTCCTCTTCGGTGGTAGCGATCTGGAGAGTGATCCTCTTCCTCCAGCTTTTCAATATCCCAGAGCCAATAGGAGCCCCCACCAAGAACTCAGCCTCGCTGTCTGAGAGCTTGTAGATCTCCTTCACAGCGTCTTTTCCTTGTGGCTCCTGCCTCATGAGGAAAACAGTCCCAGCCTGCTCTAGGATCGTCCTCCCCTCCTTACTCCTAGCTAAATCCTCAGCTCTCTGAGAGATGTAGAGGAAGGCAGTCCCGTGCTTCCTCCCCCTCCTCGCTATGTTTTCGAATAGCGATAAGATGCTCGGAGTCTCCATAAAGAGCCAGGCTTCATCAACAAAAAACGCGCTCTTCTGTGCTCTCGTTAAAAGCTTATTGTAAGCATAGCTCGAAATCAGGGCTGAGATCAGGAGCTTTAGCTTCTTGCTCCTCACGTTCTTCAATCCAAAGACAACGCTCTTCGACAAAACGGGAGGGGATCCCTGATAGACATAGCTGTCTGGAGGAGCTCCTATCCCCTGCAGGTACCTCGAGAGCGTGGGATCCTTTACGCTCGAAGCGAATTCCACGATGTCCTCGCTGTAATCGCCGTTCATGAAGAGCTCCTTCCTCAGGACGCCCTGCAGAGCATCAGGGATGCTGTATATCTCGCTCAGGACATCGCTCACCTGTCCGATCTCCATAGCTCCCTCTCGCATCAGCTTCAGAGGATCTAGACCCAAACTTTCCCTCTCCTTTATCTCAACAGCCTGTGCTCCGAACTTGCTAGCTATTTCCGTGTATTCGCTCTCTGGATCGATCCCCACGATTGGAATAGAAGCATCCTTTTCTCTCAAACGCTTGAGGAAGACTTTTGCTGTCATGCTCTTTCCCGATCCAGTGATCCCCACGATCACGAAGTTCAAATTCGGCTTGCTCCACAGATCGAGGAGAACAGGGGATCCCGTCCCGCTCATGCCGAGGAAAACGCCATTGGGATCGTGGAGCTCTTCATCTATCAAGAAGAACAGAGGCTTCAAGCTTTCCCCATCGGAAAAATGCTTTTCGATGCAGAATATCCCCGAGCATGGATTGAGCATGTATAGATCCCGCTGGATGGGGGGTGCATCAGCATCCATCCCATAGCCCTTGAGAAGAGCCTTCAGCCTCCTCTCCTTGGCTCTGAGCTCTTTCGCATCAGAGCCTATGAGCGTGAAGAGGACATAGAACTCGAAGAGCGATGAGCCTGAGAGAACTCTCAGAGCCAGATCGCCTAAGCTCTGGGCCTCGAAGCCTTCGGTGATCCTTTCCCCATCCATCCTCCTCTTCCTCGCGTTCTCAACCAAGCCCACAGCCTTTGAATGCTCAATTTCCCTGAAGAGCAGAGCTACCTCGCTCACTTCGGAGAAGAGCGAATATAGGATCCCCTCGGGGAGAGCTGAAGGGAACCTATATGCCACGAGGACCCTCGCGAGAGAACCATCCTCTAGCTTCAGCGTGAACGGATCTAGGAGCTTCTTCACCTTCGGTCTGCTCGGCTCTTCAACCTCTCTCGCTTCGAACCAAAATATCTGGGCATCGGCCCTCGCTGCGAGGAAGAACTCCGTTTCAAACGACTGAAAGATGTGGGAGGAATACTGAAATTCTCTCTGCGTCTTCCTCGCGAGGATCGCTCCCCGCTTCGAAGATGTGAGCATAGAAGCGAAGTCTGAGAGCAACAGATCCCTATCCTCATATGGTAGGATGGTGAAGCTCGACCCCTGGAGCCTGTACCACTTCCATCTTTTTCCTTCTCTCCACATCTCTCCTCCCAAAGAAATGAAAGGTCTTAAAAGATGCTGCCCTTTTCCCACCAAAGCTTCACGGGAAGCTAAGCTATGCCTTCCATCTGGAAAGCATTGCTAATTCTTCCCCGTGCAAAGAGCATCGCACTCGATGAATGCTCGGCAAGAATGAATATATTTGGTTTCTGTAAAACAATTGATTTCGGAAGGAGAAAGGAATGAAGATGAGGGAGTACCATCCTGAGACGCTCAAGTATTTGGAGGAGAGCGATCCCATCTACAGAAAGAGGATGGGACAGTTCTTCACTCTGAGGAGCCTCAGAGAGGAGCTCCTCTCCAAGCTCCCGAGGCTCGAGAGGCCGAAGGTCCTCGACATTTCATGCGGGACCGGAGAATTTTTGCTCTCTGCAATGGAGCACTTCATTGAGCCGGAGCTCCACTGCTGGGAGGCGGATCCGAGGCTGGTCGAGATCGCTGAGAAAGTCGTTGGGGGAGATCATATGGGGGAGACCCAACATATATGCCTTCTTCATATACTTGGGCCTCAAGGTTCTCAAGCCAAATGGATTTCTCGCATATGTCGTCTCCTCGGAAATCACGGCGAAGGAGGAGGTGAGCAAGAAGGAGGCTGAGAGTCCCGCGAGGGCTGAGGGGACCGCGAAAGCTTGTGGTCCAACCTCAATCGAAGAGAAGACCACCATTGCAGCATAAGAAGCGAAGAGCAGGGAAGAGGAGAGGAGAATGGATCTGAAGCTTCCAAGATACTCATATATTATCCCCGCGAAGATTCCGAAGATTGCCTCTGTCAACGAGTAGGAGGCCTGTATGATCCCCTGCATGTAGGCGGAGATCGAGGGGAAGGCTGCGACGAGTGATACGATGAAGCTCGCGTTCGCCGCCCTCATAAGCACGATGGAAACGTAGATGAGCAGCGCTGGGGTCAGCTTCATCCCCACCCTCGCCAAGCTCCCTCCCTTCCTGTTCAGCAAGGTCGATCGATCCCGCTCCACTCCATAGCTCGAATAGTTTCGGCCAGGAGGTCATCTGTATTCCCAGATATTAAAATCATGCAGGCTCTAGAAGGCTCTTTCTCCCACAGGAAAAAACGACCGCTTTTAAACTTTCCATAGATCTGGGGAATGAAATGAGGCAGAGGAGCATTTCAACAATATTCGTGGGCATAGCATTGAGCTTGGTGCTCATAGCCACTGCCCTCTACGTAATACCATGGCTGGAAATTCAGAGCGAAAGGGCTCAGAGCAGCATATCTCCCAGCACCCCAACCATAAGCGCCTTCGCCTTCTACTACAATGGGAACTATCAAGTCATCGTTTATAACTACGGGATCAAGAGCATTCCGAAAGCTTACATCATCTACAATACTACGTCTGGAGCAAATGCCATGTACAGCTTGGGATACATCCCCGCGGGAAGCTATGTCATCGCTACTATCCCCGGCTGTCCCATAGCTTATTCCGACAACTTGGGAAACACATTTGGTGTCGAGGTGGTGAATATAGGATGAAGCAAAGAGCAATTGCTGGAGCTTTCGCTCTAATCATAATCGCAATGATGTTTGCGACGATTTTCTACCACTTCGGGAAAATTGCCATGATCGAGAGGGAGAGAATCGAGGAAATAGCTCACTACAACCAGCTCCAGAGCTTCAAGCAAGCAGAGAGGATATTCTTCAATGCCACGGGGAACAGCATGTGCATAAGCTCCACGATAGCTACGAAGGTGGTCTTGCTCGTGGTCTATACGCCAGGGAATGCCGAGATCAACAGATTTCAAGACGTGGGAGCTACTATACCTGCAAATTCGTGCGTCGATCTGAAGACGCTGGGTATCGATTCCTTCATCAATGCGAACACTAGCATCCTCATATTGACGCAGTATGGAAACGCATTCTTCTGGAACTACAGCTTGGGGACGCAGGGGATGAGGCTCTCGTGAAGATGAGAGCACAATCTGAAATTCTGGGAGCCATTATTATTGCCTTCCTAATCGTCTTTGGGATGTTTGTCGTTGTCAGGAGCATCCAGGCCGAGTATAACTATCTCGGGAGCTTCAACCAATTCGTGGATGCCTTCAACTTGAAGCGTGCTGAGAACGTTTTGTTCTACTACAATGCCTCCGATGGTAGAATATATGTCAAGAGCTCGATAACCTCGGGAATAATAGGATGGATCATATTCTCTAACGAAGCTGTCTATGATGAGAACTTCTACAATATAACGCTCGGCCTCCCCCAAGAGACCTGGATTCCGTTGAACATTTCCCAGAGCTCTTTAACTTACATTACACAGTATAAGAACTCATCGCTCGGAGTGATAACGAAATACGGAAACCTGTTCGTCTTCACGCCTTACGATCTACCCACAATGCAGTATTTGAATCGGACTATCTTCGGTGCTGTGGGAACCGTGGAGAAAACGGGTTCGTTCAAAACTTACTTCGTGGGAAACAACACGGAGTATTACTTAAGCTATGCCGTCACGGGATCTGGAGCTTATGGTGTCAATAATGCTGGCGAGCTAGACCTTTCTGTGCGTGTTTCAGTGAGCAATACTTGGACGCCTGTGATCGTCTTCTACACGGGCTCTCCAAGCATAAGCGAGACGTGGCTCCCGAACTCCAATACATTCAATCTCACGATAACCGATGGACAGGGAGGGAGGGTATCGATCCAGATGAACACAGATGGTTCTGGGCTGAGCAAATCTATAGCTGGCTTGAGCAGTTTCAAGAAAATGAAGCTATCCATCTCCTCTCCAAGCATGAACGCCATTGGGATGACGGATGTCCAGCTATACAAGATGCCATCGTCGGACCTCATAGCTATAGTATATCTGAGCACCTCGAAAGTTTATGCTGGAGTCGCAACCGATATGGTGACTAGAAATACAGTGTCTGTCTTCAAATTTGTTTATACGGTGAATAGCATCTTAGATGGGAGTTCAGCGAGCATAACCCTAGGAACCGATTTCGCCACTGGATATACTTATCCCGCCTCACAATATCAATTCCCCTCATCTGTGGGTCTCTCCATCAACAACCTAATCATGGGAGGAGCTTATGCTGATTCTTCTTCCTATTCAGCATGGGCAGGTTATGGAAGCGATGTCCAGATATTCATCCAAGACCAGGATACTCTCGGATCAACGGGATTAGATGTACCCATTGCGACACCTATAATTAGCGACTTGAAGGGAGAAGGATACCTC
This sequence comes from Fervidicoccus sp., assembly GCA_002899805.1. Taxonomy (GTDB): domain Archaea; phylum Thermoproteota; class Thermoprotei_A; order Sulfolobales; family Fervidicoccaceae; genus ARK-14. The sequence continues at coordinate 737 of POCB01000131.1, read as the reverse complement.
GCTTTCCTCAATCCCCCAGCTTCTCTGAAAATGGCATCAGGCTATACCTACACGATAACATCGCAATCTTGGTCCCTCAACAGGAACGATGTTGTGGGAAGCAATCCAAAGATAACCTGGACTCATGTCTCAAAAACGATAACGCTTCCGAACGGATACAGCATAACGGTGAGCGGGAACGTCAGCATGACCTTCTCGACGGAGAGCACGCATAAACCATCCGGTGGCGGATCAACAACTCCCCCGAGCCCATCTCCAACGAGCATCGACTTATTCTATTTCGTGAGTCCGATGCCCACGAGCTCCACGCCAAACGACACGACCATCACGATATACACCACGACCACCGACAAGAACGTCATATCGCAGCTATACGGCATATATTCTGTTTATAATGAAGATGCACAGAAATTTGAGATAAGCGGACAGAAAGTATCATTTACGCTGGTCTCTCTGCCCTTCGGCGATTTCCACGGTTTTCAGATATTCTTGGGAGGGGATGCGAAGAGACACACGGACGTTTCGGTATATTACGGAGGAAAACTAATCGCTTCGGGGACTTACTATAACTACCTGAACCAAACTCACTCTTAGTCTTGCTTATTTTCAACCTAGCTGCTGGCTTTGCTCTAACGTTCTACCCTCTTAGTCTTGCTTATTTTCAACTAGCTGCATCGACATCTGTTCTGATATGGTCTCTGGCTCTTAGTCTTGCTTATTTTCAACTAGTTTACGCT
>POCB01000033.1 GCA_002899805.1 Fervidicoccus sp. | reverse complement strand
ACATACCTATCTGTAAAGATCGAATTAACCATTGAAACAATTATTTTTTTTAACAACCTTATGAGGTATAAACAGATGATCCACGCTCTCCCCCATCCCTACTCCCTCAACACATGGGGGGTGGGGAGGGGATGGAGGGTGGTGGTGTGGTGAGTGGTGAGGAGAAAAGGATAATGTGGGAGACGAAGAGGATACATGTCATAATAAGGGATCCCAAGGATGTCAAGGAGATAATACTGGGAATAGAGATTGAGAAAAGCATAGATGTAACAGAGAACATAAGGGCGGGGGTGAAAGAGGTGAGGATGGCACCATTACATGTGTTTAGTAATGAAAGAATAGCGGATAAGATAAGGGAAGAGGTAGAGGGTGTGGAGAAGGAGGTGGATAAGCGTATAAGCAAGGTTAAGGAGGCACTTGAGGAAGTAAGGAAGATAGCTCAAGAAAAAGGATTCGAGGTAGTCTATGAGGTAGAGCTAGGGTAAAGGTATTGGGGCAAATAATATGTGTCCTAAAACAATCACTTTTTTTATCAGTTCTATGGGGTGTGGATGAATGACCCATCCCCTCCCCAACCTCTTTGATGGAGGTGGGATGGAGGGTGATGGGGTGATGTACATGATATACTGTGAAAATACTAGGGCACTATACATTGTTCACTCAGCATGTTCACAACGCTTTGCCGAAGTGCTGGTGGATAAGTTGAGGAAAAGCCCCGAGCTGTTAAGGAAGATAGTGGGTAAAGAGGTAGAGAATGTGTTCAGACTAAATGAAAAAGATGATCTAGACTACTCAATGCTTAAGATACTGGAGAAGAATGAGGACTGCTCAAAGATAGTGGTACCAGAGGTGGTTGTATGCGTGGGGGCGAGAGACTTGTGTTCCTAAACACACCCCTTTATAGGGTGGTAGAGTATGACAGGGGATGATGAGGTATTGGTTTGGCAGAAGGATACCTGGGGTAGCTATGGTCAGCATCACAACATATATACATTCGTAATAGACCCAGAAACCCTGGAAGTAAAGCCCATCTACGAGCTTGTTACCACAAGGTATGAGAAGAAGGACTCAAGCAAGAACTACCACAGATTCACATATGTTAAGCTATCCGAGTTGAAAGAGAAGCTCAGAAACAAGGTACTGAAGATGGTTGATGACCACAAAAGCTCAAGAAATAGGAGGGTAACTGTGAAGTACTATCTGGTAACGGAGAATGGGTTGGAGGAATTGAAAGCTGATCAGGGACTTAAAGATAGTAACGGATTCTATGACAAAATAGAGCTAGATGACAGGATACTTATCGTAAGAAAAGATAAAGTGGAGGTGATTAAGAAGTGAGGCTTGAGGAATACAAGACCAAATACATAGCCGAGATATATGCTAGTGCTAAGACTGAGAGAGAGAAGGGGATAGCCGACATACTGATAACAAAGATATATAACCTAGGAAGGTACAATGCCTACGACCTAGCATTCACACTTTACATAGCAACTAAGGAGGCAGTAAGCGAGGAAATGAAGAAGGTAATCGAGAACGCATTAAGAGACCTACAGAGCATAGAGTGGTGAGCAATGAACAAAGAAATATCACTTAAACAGTCAGTTTTTTTCACATGCTCTGCCCCGACCCTCCTCTCCTGTGATGGGAGGGAGGGCGG
>POCB01000302.1 GCA_002899805.1 Fervidicoccus sp. | reverse complement strand
GAAAGCTCTCTCCGAGGTCGCCTCTCTAATAGTCAGGAACATGGATACTATACTGGATGCCTCGGTTCTTCTCATTCTCTTCGTGGCTCTCTACAGACCCGCTAAATGTGTCTACTACAGGCACAAGAAGCTTAGGGAGCCTGAGTACTGTAGGAGGATCTATAAGTCGTAGCCCACAGCTGTGGGTTTGGGGCATACTTTATTTCTTTCTTTAACAATATGTTTTATTGGTGAACTAGGTGTCTCAGTCTCCTCAGGAGAGGGCTAGTAGAGATGTTATGAGGACCAGGGGTGGTCAGGCTCTTATTCGTGTTGACCCTATGTTTTCTAGGGAGTTCATCTCTAGCCTAAGGTCTCAGGCGACTGTTCAGACTCTTGAGAGGGTTCAGCCGAAGGTTGTTCAGGACTATGCTCTTGGAAGGATCTCTTCTGAGCTTGATGAGTTTGCTTACTTGCTTCACAAGGTTCTTCTCCCGTTCACTGACACCACTTTAGGAACGGTTGTTAGTCCACGCTTCGGCAAGTCAATTATTATCTCCAGGATAAGTCTCGTCGCCTCTATGCTTCTTGAGATGATTAGCAGGTCTGTCGCTGACTTAGTCAATGACCTTAGGAGTAAGAAGCTTACTAAGGTTGATCCTGACAGCGTTGTTTCAGATGTTAACACAGCTATCAACAAGATATATAATTATCTAAGGGTTACTGAGGAGTTCAGCAACAGAATGCTTTCTCTGGTGCACGTGAATCTGCCTGCACAGATCCGTCCATCAATGGTTAATGCTCTCCTAGGCTTCGACATACTCGATGAGCACCTGAGGTGAGTGTCTTGGGCTTCCTAGACCTATTCAAGAGGAGGAGGAAGGAGGAGGAGAAGACTCTGGAGGTTTTCGACGCCTCCCCGGACAGGAAATATGTTAAGATAGGCGAGGTTATTGTTCCGAGAGAAAATATTGTCTCAGTAGATCTTGAGAAGGGGTATGTTGCGTACATAGATGACAAGAATATTCTGCGTGTAGCCAAGATATCTCCTGAGAACATATCTCCTGAGGCAAGGGAGCTTCTTCATGGACTACTTGTATGATTTCTCATCTGTCTATGCACCGGATATTGTTTTTCTAATGGTTTTCGTAGCTGTGGTGTCCATTGTTTTTCTGTTTTCGAGGAGACTGAGCGTGAGAGGTCTTGTCCTGGTCTTTATTCTCCTAATGCTCTCTCTATCAATTGTTTTCTCATCAAGGTTCCTTGTCCCAGTCGGCTACTCAATAGATCCTGTTAACGGCTCTGCGACACCTATTTACCAAGCCAACAAGTTCTCTACGGTGTACATAATGCTCTTCTTCTTCACAACAATTGTTTTTATGGCTCTCTTCATTATGAAGGCTCTCGGTGTTGAGCCTCCGTGAGGTACGTTATTAAGGAGATCCAGCTTGATGTACTTATGCTGTTCCTAGTGCTCATTGTTGCTGGGGACTTCATCACCACCTACAGAGGTGTTGTGCTCGGCTCCTGCAGAGAATTCTCTGTTCTGCCAAGGCTCTTCATAGAGAGCAATCCACTCCTCTTCTTTACCTACCCAGTTGCTGAGTTCATTCTTCTCTTCTCCGCAGTTGTTTTTCTAAGAGCTCTTCAGAGGATGCTGGGGCTGTACATGGGTATGGAGCT
>POCB01000097.1 GCA_002899805.1 Fervidicoccus sp. | reverse complement strand
ATAGCGTAGTTCTTTCAAGAAAAGATTAAGAATATTTTTTATATCATTTTCTTCAAGTTTAGAAAAGGGTTGGCTGGGATCTATACCTATTTCCTTCAATGTTGAGAATATCTTTTCATATTTGGAAGCTGAAAGAGAAATGAAAAAAGGATCAACAGTATGGTAGATTGAATCGACAATTGATCTATTTGAAGTCTGAACGAGAGCCAAACCCTTTTTATGAAGTTTTATGGGTGTTATAGATTGAATGAAACGAATTAGAGGGTCATCTTCTCCCAAAGTCTGTAGCTCCTGGAAAAGTGAAGAATATGCTAGCATAAGCTTACTATCTTGAATTAGAGTTATGTTCTCCATCAATTGCAAAGCCTGTAGGACCGGATTGAGCGCGATCGTCTCTACTTTCGAATTTGGAAATACAACAAAATTTTTAGTAATATAAATCCCACTTTTTTTTGTTTTTTCCTTTAAATCAAAACCTACAAATATACCTTCTTCATTTTCATTCGAGATTTCCATTGAAAAAGATATCTTAATGCGCTCTTTCTTTTCGGCTATTAAGGAAGCAATAAGCAATGAAGCATGAAAAGAGATCGTATCTGGAAAGCTCAGGATTTTTACCACTTCTGCCTTCGTTACATATTCGGTAAGTTTTTCTGAAAATGTTTTAACGGCATTTTTTACTGCATTAACATCTTCCAATTCTAAACCCCAAAATTACTAAGAATTATTGGAAGTATCTTTTTTAATTTTACTCTTCTTCTCCTCCCCCTTCTTCCCCCTCTTCTTGCATGAGTTCCAGTGCTATCTCATAGTAGTCTTCCACGCGCTGCTGGTGTTCTTCATCGGAAATCCCGAACTTAGCAGGTTCCGAAACTAAGGAAGTTGTTTTTGTACGCTCTTTTTCACTTACCTTTTCTTTTATGACATATGATTTCTTTTCTTTCCCGACCTTTGTCTCGTATCCGCATTTAGTACATTTCAGCACTATTTGGTTCCCCCTTTTTGTAGGAACCATTACTCCACCACATTTGGGGCAGAATTTCGTGATTTATCTCCTCCTGTTATTTTTTCTCCTCAGGTAAAGTTGGCTCTTTTACTAAAACACATAACCCATATATAAAGAAATCGTCCTTTTTTTATGAGTATATTATTATAATTGTTATTATATCCTTTTAATAAAAACCTCAAACTCTGTACATCTTTATCAATTCATAACCTTTCAGTCAATCTCGCCAGTAATTCGGATGGCTCTGTAATAACTAAATGTTAATTTTAATAAACACCAACCAGTCATAAAAAATTGAGAAGCCATGGAAATAGAGTGTTTTAAAACAGTCATGCCTTCAGGAAGTACTAAAAAAATCGGAAATATATATCAATGTAAAATAAAGGAGAATCAAGAAGTCAAAGATTTAGAGGGATTAAAGGAGTTAGTAAATAGTATCGTCAATAGGCTTGGTCTTTCAGGCAAAATTGAACTTTCTGAAAATGAGAGCATTGGAACTTCCCACATGCTATATAAGTTCAACCTTTTTGTCGGAGGAAAAAGGTGTTCTTCAATAAGAGTAGTTTTGAGAAATAATGCTTTGGTGTCTCTTACGCTGGTTTTGTCAGAGGAATGTTCTATGAATATTGAAACTGGAGAAAAAAAGAACCCCTCTCCTTCTAGTAATAAGAAAACAAATAAGAACGAAAAAAGCATTCCTCCAGGTCAGGTTATCATAAATGATTTCATCATTTACAGGATTCTTGGCCAACCACATATAACTTTAGATAGCTGGAAGCTAAAAATATTTGGAGAGGTAGAAAAATCTGTAGAGCTTAGCTACGAAGAGCTCTATTCGCTTGGTATACAGAAATATAAAGGTGATTTTCACTGCGTAACAGGCTGGAGCGTAAGAGACCTACTATGGGAGGGAGTCCCAACAAAAGAACTCGCAAAGATCGTGAAGGTCAGAGACGAAGTAGAATGGGTCCTGACTTACTCAGCAGATGGATATACGGCGATTATCCCTATTGAGGATTTCTTTGATGAAAGAAGCATGATTGTGTTAAAGCTAAATGGTAAAGTCCTTTCACAAGAGCAAGGCTACCCAGCGAGGCTTTTCATTCCACATCTCTACGGATGGAAAGGAGGAAAATGGCTTACCGGTATAGAATTCAAAAAAGACTATAGCGATGGATATTGGGAAGCGTTAGGTTATCATGAAAGAGGAAACGTCTGGTTAGAAGAGAGATTCAAAAATCTTTAAGATTTTTTTATCTTGGCATTTTTTATATTTAATATTTATAATGAATTAACAGTAGTAAAGGTGAAGAGGACTGGCAGCGCAAGTTGCTGTATTGTTGGCAGCAGGAAAAGGTGAAAGAATGTGGCCTTTGACTTCGACAAGACCAAAGCCTCTCGTTGAAGTTCTATGTAAACCACTGCTCGAATACCATGTAGAAGCTTTGAAAAAAGCTGGAATAAAGAAAGTTGTACTTGCCGTACATTATCAAGAAGAAATAATGAAAAAAAAGGCAGAAGAATTAAGTTCGAAGATTGGAATTGAAATAAAAACAGTAAAACAGAGCACTCCACTTGGGACAGGACATGCGGTTTTGGAGATGATTGAAAAGGAAAGCATCTTAGAAGATATAGTAGTATTATATTCTGATATTTTTATGACTCCTCACATGCTGGAAAAATCAATAAAAAAGCTATCATCTTCAACTGATTATGCTATTGCAGCTGCTAAAGTACCAGACGTCTCTAAATATGGTGCTCTCCTGCTCAGTCCTTCCGGTAAGCTTCTGAAAATTATGGAAAAATCAAAAACTTTGGAAGGTAAGGAAGGACTAGTTAATGCAGGTATGATGATGTTAAATGCAGGTGATTTATCTGAAGCCATTAGAAGGACGGAACCTTCGGAGAGAGGAGAACTCGAACTCACATCTGCGATTGAACTTCTAACCAAAAAAATTGACATATCAGTTTTGGAGCTCGATGGTGAGTGGATGGATGTCGGAACTCCTTGGGATCTTATCAGAGCTAATGAGACATCTCTCAAAGAAATCTGTCGGGAAATGAAAGTGGAAGAAGAAGAGTGTGTGATTTTCGATGAACAGAAAATTACAATAGAAGACCCGGTAATAATTAATGGACCGGTGATGATAAAGGGAAATGCTGAGTTGGGACCATGCGCCCATATAAGAGAGAATACAATACTATGTGGAGATAATAAAATTGGATTCTCTGTTCAAGTGAAGAATTCAATTATAATGAAAGGGGCGAAGGTGCCACATCTCAACTATGTCGGAGATTCTATAGTAGGTGAAAGAACTAATCTAGGTGCTGGAACGATAACAGCTAACGTTAGACATGATGGAAAGAATGTGAAATCTATGCTAAAAGGCTCCTTAGTTGATACCGGAAGAAAGAAGCTTGGAGCGATAATTGGAGATTATGTGAAGACTGGAATAAATACGAGTATCTTACCCGGAGTAAAAATTGGAGCTTGGGCTTGGATCAATGCTGGATGTATTGTTGATAGAGATGTTCCTGATAGGGCTGTTCTAAAATGTGAACAAGAAAGGAAGTATATTACAAGAGAAGAGGATAAAACTTGAAACTTTTACATCGGGAAAGAAATATAGTTTTGAAAAGGAGATATTCTTTCAGAATAGCTCTCCTTTTCCCTTCAACATATGAAGCCAGTATTTCGAGCCTGGGTTATCAAATATTATATTATTATTTGAATAACTTCGAGGATGTATTTGCTGAGAGAGTTGTAGCAAGAGATAAGGAACTCTTGAGCATAGAAACTGGAACTCCTCTAAAAAAGTTCGATGTTATTCTCGCTACAGCACATTATGAGCTCGACTATATTGAACTGGTAAGAGCGATTTTAAGAGCGGGAATAGAGCCACTTTCTGAAAGGAGAAACTCTCCACCACTCATCATAGGTGGACCAAGCATAACAGCATGGCCATACCCTATGTCTAGAATTGCTGATGCAGCATTTCTGGGAGAGTTTGAGGCTTCGGGAAGAGAATTCGTAAACACGCTTTTTTCCCTCGATAAATACAATAAGAAACCCTTCATTGAGGAACTCACCTCTGTTAAAGGCTTCTGGCATCCTAGCAAAGAAAAGAAAGAAATCGTGAGAGTGAGGGATCTAGATAGCTCTTTCCATCCAATAGCTCAAATACAGAGCGAAGATGCAGAACCTGTATGGGGAAGATCATATATGGCTGAAATATCAAGGGGATGCAATTGGGGTTGCCTATTTTGTCTCGAATCAGCAGTTTCTGGAGTAAGAAGGGAGAGATCATTTAGTGTTTTAAAAAATTTGATAGAAAAAGGGGTTGAAGCGAATGATGTAGACAAAGTCACTTTCTTTTCGCTTAGCTTCTTCGACACAGATCTAGGAGAAAGAATTCTCAATTTATTAATTGAAATGGGATTAAAAGGGAGCGTTCCGAGTATTAGAATTGAAACCCTGAGTGATGAGAGAGCTGAGCTCATAAAGAAGATAGGTCAAAAGACTGTAGCTATAGCTCCTGAGACGGGTAAAGATGATTTGAGATGGAAAATAGGGAAGAGAATAGATAGCCAACAGATATTTAATGCGGTATCCTATTTAGCAAAACACGATCTTTCAGTGAAGCTCTACTACATGTTCGGTTTACCAGGAGAGAAAAAAGAAGATTTGGATAATATAGTGGAACAGGTAAAAGAGATAAAGAAAATAATCGGATCTAGAAATAAGATTAAAGTCTCCGCTAATCCCTTCATACCTAAGCCATTGACGCCCCTATGGAAATACGAGATGTTGCCATTGAGAGAATTGAAAGAAAGAGCTAACTATCTGAGAAGTTCTCTCAGTCAATATGCTGAGGTTGAAATTTATGAACCTAGAATGGCAAGGAAACAATATGAGATAAACATTAAGGGAGTAGATGCTGATATCATGATAATTGGAGAAGCAATGAAAAATTTGGAAAGGGATGAATGAAGTTGGTTAATTATTCACCTCCATTAGTGGGGATAGTCGGAAAGACAAATGTAGGTAAGTCAACTTTATTCTCTGCTATTTCAATGGCCAGCGTTGAAATAAGCAATAGACCTTTCACAACGATAGAGCCAAACAAAGGAGTGGGTTATGTGAGAGTCCAATGCCCACATGTTGATTTTTCCCTTCCAAAATGTGATCCTCGTAGCGGATATTGTGTGAAAGGAAATCGTTTCATTCCCGTTGATCTCATTGATGTTGCCGGACTTATACCTGGAGCCCATCTCGGTAAAGGATTGGGGAATAAGTTTATGGATGATCTCAGAAAGGCAGATGCGTTCCTCCTCGTGATTGACGCCTCAGGTTCAACAGATGAGAATGGAAATCCTGTTCCTCCGGGTACATCAGATCCAGTGAAAGAGGTTCGTGATATATTATATGAGATCGACATGTGGATAGCGAGGATAGTATCATCTGATTGGCAGAAGTTTTCTGTAAGTGTCGAGACAGCAAGGAAAGATATTTCCGAAGCAATATTCGAGAAGATCTCAGGACTTTCTGTGAAGAGAGGAGCTGTCGTTGAGGCTTTGGAAAGGTCTGGTTTATTCAATACTAGACCATCTTCCTGGAGGCAGGAAGATTTTTACAGGTTCGCTAAGGAGCTGAGGAAGGCTGCTAAACCTCATGTTATAGTAGCAAACAAAGCAGACCTCCCTATATCAAGAGAAAATATTGAAAGGTTGAGGAAAGAGTTCCCTGAGGAAAAGATTTTTCCTGTGAGCGCAGAGGCAGAGCTCGCCTTAAAAAAAGCAGCGAAAGCAGGTATCATTGAATATGTACCAGGTGATCCTGGCTTTAGCATTCCAGAACCTTCTAGATTGAATAGACAACAGATGAGCGCTCTCAAGTACATAAACGAGAGGGTTATTGCTACATATGGAGGGACAGGCGTACAGCAAGCGCTTAACTTTCTGATATTCGAAGTTCTGAGAAAGATAGTAATATTTCCAGTTGAGGATCCGACGAAGCTTACAGATAAAGATGGAAGGATCCTCCCTGATGCCCTTTTAGTTGACAGAGATTCTAATCCAAAAGTAGTAGCGGGGCTGGTTCATTCCGACTTAGAAAAGGGATTCCTTTATGCTATAGATGCAAGAACGAAGCAAAGGCTTGGCGCTGATTCAAAGCTATCAGATAGGGCTGTAATTAAGATAGTATCTTCGATTTAACTAATTGAGCTTAACACATTAAATTTAAATTTAATCTGTTATAATCAAATCGATTCTCATTATATCTGGGCTCAAATCTCTAAAGGTGAAAAGTTACATCTTGAAGCTTCGCTCTGGAGCAGAGAAGAGGTTAGATATACCATAGTACTTTTATCAATATTTATTTCGACATTCCAACATGAGGAGAAAGATGAGAAAGCATTGATGTAAAATAATCTCTAACTGGATAAAAGAGCTCCAGTATTATTGCCCCCATATCAGGCTGTCCGTAGATCAACACAGTTAAAGGAGAAGAGAAAAATATAGGCGTAGCTAGCGCTAGCATGTCCTCCTCTCCTTTTACGTTCACGAGTGTAGGTATTCCCTCCTGAAAGTTTACAGCTACCTGGCTCAGGGCCTCACTGATCAATTCTAAATCGATTTCCCCTCGCTCATTGTAAATTTCAACGTAGTCTTCGAATAGTTCAAGAAGCGGACTAGAGATTTTTTCTCCTCTCTTCGTGAACCCATCGACGAAAGCAACAGAAGGAGGTGAACTTACGCTTTTTATATACTCCATTGTTACTATATCTCCTACAGTAACTACCTTTCTTCCTATAAGTTTGGAGACAGCTTTTTTGAAAGCTTCCCCTCTGTATATTGGATGCATGGGATTAGAAAGCGCTCTTCTCAAGTTTTCATCTTTAAGAATTAGTGGCAAAAGATCACCTAACTTTTATCGCATACTTCCCAGATTTGCTTGCCCCTATCAATTTTGCTATCTCACTTTTTTCCGGATCGATAATTATAATCATGCCTTCCCAGTCAGTACTGAAGTTTCTAGAGCCACAGTTTGGGCATACTTCAACTTCTGGTTCAACTAAAAGTTTACATTTCGTACAAGCTTTATACTGGAGTTTTGCCCTTTTTGACAATCAGATCAACCTCCACTTTTAATAGGTAGCTTTCCAAGATATGGTTGTCTCATGGTCAATTGGACTCTGATCTCCTTTTTTTCAGCGTTGAAACTGAAAGCTATCACTCTTGCCCTGACAAGATCTCCCTTCTCAATTATCCTATTACTTTGTTTAAGAATGAATGCTTGTCTGCTAGCATCATATTCTACGTATTCGTCAGATATCTGGGATTTATGTATAAACCCTTCGATTGGACCGATTCTGACAAATATCCCAAATTCTCTTACACTGCTCACTGTGCCAACGATAACCTCATTCATAGCTGGTTTTAGAGAAAAAACACTTGCTTCTAACCAATGGTAAGTTCCTCCATCACCATGGAGTATCTTCCCAATTGGATCGATTTCAATATCATACACACCGATAATTATGCCAAGATCATCATCATAGTAACCAGAATATTGGCTGTTGAGGACGCTTTTTGCTACTTCTTCAAGATTCTCATTCATCCTTTCTGGAGGAATTCTCACAACATCTCTAATTTTTGAGACCATAAACATGAGATTCACCTACTCAACGTTCCATTTGTTTCTCACATCAAAGGGGAAAATCCCCAATGAATAGTTAATCTCTGATTTAATTGAATCGATGAAGTTAAAATCTTTACCTTATAGAACATCTTTAGCTTCGACCTCAAACCTATGTTGCGATTCTCTATAATATGCTGTCTTGATTCCCAGAATAGAAAGTTTCCTTCTAAGCTCTCTATCGCTAGTAGCCACCAAGACTCTCTCTCCCTTTTCCGAAAGGTAAGCAGCCAATTTGATCAATGCCCTATCGCCACTCTCTTCTCCTGTAACTATTGTTTTACATTTTTCCCTCGCTATTTCCAGGGCTAACTTTGCTGCCCTCATGATCTCTCCTTTTCCTACAGAGAGCTTTTCTAGCTCATTCAAGATAGCATCAGGACATATGTATTCAGGTGAAGATTCAAGTGCACTCTCAATATCTTCGAATAAATGAACTCCTTTGTAGAGCTGAAGAAGAGCATTAGAATCGAGCAAGACTAATGTTCTTTTAGCTATTTTATCAGACCCCATCCTATGAGCCTCCATCTTCCCTGAACCTGTCTGCTTAATGCTATCCTGCTCTTGGGAAGAGCTACGATTGGTCTCCTCAGAGAAACGGAAAGAGAAACCGACGAGACTCTCGTCACAACTCCCATAGTTACAGACGTACCTACAGTTATCATCAATGGTTCTCTTACCTGAATAGGAGACACAGAAGTTTTCTCTCTTAGCCCAACAACACGTTCAAAGAGATGATACTCGGCTTCTATCTCATTTACGACTGGTAACTCGTTTCCAGCTTTAGTTACGACACTCCCAACGAGATTATCTCCCTTCGTTATTGATGGGTCCAGTTGTGTACTAATAGCAACAAGACCTCCAGGAAGAGCAGTCTCCACACTTAATTCACCAAATCTGAGACTTACTACCTTGCTAGTTATAGGCTCATATTCTTCTCTTCCCCCAGGCCTCTTGATTTTCAACCCGGGAAGAATGACTATCTCATCCCCAACACTTAGCTTACCTTGAATTAGGCTACCTCCAACGATCCCTCCGACCATTTTTTCCGGTGGGGTTCCTGGTTTGTTTGCATCGAAACTTCGTACAACGTACATCAGAGGAGGTTTGTTAATATCACGCTCTGGAGTTGGAATATACTTTTCAATTGCTGCCATTAGAACATCAATATTTCCACGTTTTAGCGCAGAAACTGGGATTATTGGAGCATTCTCAGCCCACGTTCCCTCTATCATCTTCTTAATTTCATTGTAATTTTCTTTTGCCCTTTCTGGAGGAACAACATCTACTTTATTTTGGACAATTATCAAATTCTTCTGACCAATTACACTGAGAGCAGCGAAGTGTTCAGCGGTTTGCGGCTGGGGTACCCTCTCGTTCGCAGCTATAACTAGCAGAACACCATCCATTATAGCCGCTCCTGCCAACATTGTCGCCATCAAAACCTCATGTCCTGGAGCGTCAACATATGAAACTCTTCTTAGCAACTTTGGATTTGAACCACTAGGACATTCAGGAAATGGTTGGTATGCTTCTGGAAAGGGAATATTCTCACATTTATATATGGCACCATCAGCGTATCCGAGTTTGATCGTCATTCCTCTTTTCAGTTCTTCACTATGTCTTGAAGTCCATATTCCTGTGAGAGCCGAGACAAGCGTTGTCTTACCATGGTCCACATGTCCTGCCGTTCCGATATTGACTTCAGGTTGTTTCTTTTCAGCGTAACTCATCGATATCACTTTCCGGAGGCCTATTTATTCTCAGCCCCCTTTTCCCTGACAAGTACAACGTTAACCTGAACTATGCTGTCATCAATAGTATTGCCTCTTACCATCTTCCTTCTTCTTTCCCCCCTCTTCCTAGGATGGTATCCAGGGGGACCCGAAAGAAGCAATTTTTTCTTGACTGGACCTGGCAATTCAGGTCTCATGGGAAAACCGCTATTGTCGCTTCCTCCTTTTATTACAAGTTTCCCATTTAGTCCTACTATTGTGGCATCGATTTCTTCTCCTATCCTCATTCCTATTAGTTTTCTACTTGTATCCTCGTCGAGAATAAGCTGAAAGGCCTTAGATCTGGATGCTTCAGCCTCTGCTTCGGTCTCTCCTACTTTTTCCGCAAGGAGATCTTGTGGGATTCTAACTGTATTTTCCTCGATGCCTTCCTTCACAATAGCTTTGAGGTGAAGTTTTACTTTTTTATCGCCCTCTTTTCCAAACTTAAGGACTATTACTCCATCAAAAAGATTCAACTTTTCTGCCAAAGATCTAGGAATCTCAGCAATCGGAAGTTTTCTTCCTTCTTTCTGTTCCTTACTTAAAGCTATCTTGTCATCCCCTACTACTTTTACTTTAATTGGGGGGGTTGTTGGTGCAGGATCCGATATTACCAATTTGAATTCTGGCATTCACATATCTCCTCCTTATGTTCCAGTATCCCCGCAGTACGGTTCATTTCCGGAACTTTTTATGTGAATCACGGGATCCATCTATGCTTCTGTGGATCCCGAAATATTTTAGCCTTTAGGATGTTTCATCCCTAAGGCTTCATTAAATCTTTATCGTAAGCAGTTTTAGTTTAATAATGGTTTATAAGAATTAGCTTTATCTACCATCACAAGAAGACCTTTTCGATGCTGAAATAATTCTATGATAGAATTAAGTGATTTGTTTTCATCCTTTCCAAGATATTTCTTTATATTATTACATAACGTTCAATTCGAACCCCATCATAAAACGGCTGGGATGAATTTATAGCGAGATAGGTTACAAATGCTGGTTCATCTCAAAGGATATGCTGAAGGTATGAGAGTATTGAACCTAGAGCTAGGAGGTGTGTAGATGAATATAATGCCTTATTAGAAATATGGAAGCTTCGCTCTAAATCGCGAAGTAGTCCAATGTTGTTTTTCCTCAAATATCAGACGTAGTTTTAACTTCATAGAATAAAAATCTCTTGTTTAAAAGAAATCACAAGAGTAAATCTCAGAGTTAAAAGAAGATGACTGGATGAAGAACTCAAACAAAAGCATACATGGGATCTATCTTTCTCTTTATTTTGACTATTTCATTTAATACAAGCATAGAATCATCGCTCACATAGTTCTTTAGCTCCGTGAATAACATTCTTGCATGCTGATCTGGAACATCCGTGTAAAGTATATCACCCTCATTTATATGCCTTCCAACCATGATATTTCCTTTTATAGAAAGAGCTACCTGCATACCAGGTCTAGCTTCTTTGATTGTTTGCCCTCTATCCTGCATTTGCAAAACTGAACCGACTTTTTTCCCATCTTCTGTCATCAAAGGAGCTCCAGGCTTCAAAACTCCACCTAGAACTTCAATTCCTACAATAACCGGATCACTTCTTCTGAATACAAATCCAGGGAGCAACCTTATCTTTGCAGGCCATATAATCGATTCGAGTTTTTTCTCAAGCTCTTTCCTTTTCAAATCCTGCCTCCATTTAAAGTAATCTTCAAGCAATCTGTATATGACATTGCTGAGCATAATTTGAACTCCGGATTTTTCTGCCTCTTCCTTTGCTTCTGGGAGGACTTTAACATTGAAACCTAGTATAACACCTAAGCTCTCGTCTTCATGTTTAGATATCGCAGCTTCAATAACATCCCGTTTTGATATAGCTCCCACATCAGCAAGTCTAACAGGTATATTTTCTCTTCTTAGAGCCTCAACAAGAGCTTCTAAGGTTCCCAAAGCATCTGATTTGGCTATTACGCCTGACCGATCAGTTTTGACCTTAACACTCTCAATATCTTCTATTATCTTTTTCTTCACTTCTTCTAGTTTTTCTGGGCTATCGACCACCATTATAGGAGTTCCTGCTAGTGCTTTGTCTAGGTCAGGGGCTACTATCTTCACTCCACTAGATGCATAAACCTCTTCTACACTCATGAACTTGTCCTCGGGTGATCTGATTTCTTGCAATGGTTTTGGCATCAATAAGGCTCTTACTTTCGTGACTATAACCCCCTCAGTTCCCCCGAGAACTATTGTATCTCCCTTTCTCAGCAACCCATCATATATGATGGCATCAACTGTAGAACCAAGACCGCTCACTTCTTTAACTTCGAGCACTACTCCTTTTGCTGGTCCCATAGCGAATGTCAACCTATCTTTTAAATATTGCTGTGCGAGACCAGCCAGCACTGCTAAAAGTTCAGCTATCCCTTCTCCGCTTTTCGCGGAAACCGGAACAATACTTACTGTTCTCGTGAAATCTCTTATTCTGTCAAACCTATCGCTATTGAAACCATATTTTCCAAGTTCCCCCATAAGATAGTAAATTCTTTCGTCTAGTTCTTCTTTCGCTTTTTGTTGTTGTTTCTGATACGAAATCAGAAATGGTTCCCCAGGATAGCTCCTCCAACCAGGTATCTTATCTATTTTGTTTGCTGCTACTATGAAAGGCACTCTTTTAGATTTTATTAATTGGATCGACTCTACTGTTTGCTCTTTAAAGCCCTCTATTATATCCACCACTAGGATAGCAAAATCTGCTATCTCTCCACCTCTCCTGCGCATATTCATGAAAAGTTCGTGACCTGGAGTATCTATGAATAACAATCCTGGGATTTTGAGCTTGACTGGAATTATTTTCTTCAGCGGAGCAGCTATCTCCTCTATGACCCTTGAGGGGACGACACTCGCTCCAACATGTTGTGTTATCTCTCCCGGTTCTCTTCTAGCAACACTGGTTCCTCTTATTTTGTCAAGCAAACTAGTTTTCCCATGATCTACATGTCCCATAACCACAACGATTGGCTGTCTCAGCGGTAATTCTTTCTTTTCCATTCTTCTCCCTCAAAATATTGTCTTTCTCGACTCGTTAAAAACGATATCTACAAAACAAATCTATAAAGGGCCTCTTTTCCAAATTGTGTTGGATTTTAGTAAATTTTTATATTTATTATGAATAAGAGGAGAGAAATCTGTTTATTTACTTTTACCAAAGAAATCCATAAGAGATTTCTGTCCACCTTTACTTTGCCCTTTGAGCTCTATTTCTTTCACACCAAAGTACTCTAGAATTCGTAGGGCAGCGGGTATTATCTGATGTTCAGCATAATAATCAACATCTATTTCCTCTAGAGAAGCAGCGAAGTATGGTTTTACTTTCTCACTGATTTTCCCCCCTCCTTTGATTACCACGTATCCTACTTTATCTCCTGGTGAAATTTTTAATCCATAACTTTCATACATTTTAGCTGTAGCGACATGTGGAGCATCAACCTCATACTCTTCTATCCTCTTGGTGATTGTTTTCCATATTACTAGTTTATCCATAGGAATTTCTTTCCTTCTCAACATTTCTATGACATTTTTCACATGCTCAACCGCTTTTTTTGTGCTCATTTCTTCAAGAACCAGTCTAGCCACTTCAACCTGAATGTCCTTCGCTATTTCCGACCAATCTCCTCTTATTGCTTCAAAGCCAACTATGTCTATTGCTCCTTCCTGTGTGAGACCAACGTATCTTTTCTTTGCTTCAGTGAAGAAGAGTCTTTTGTAAATTTTATCAACTTTTATCTCCAGACCTAGCTCATCATTTATCCAACCGATCAGCTTCTCCACAGATTCCGGTTTATTCTCAACGAACAAACTATCTGTATCGCCATATATGACTGAGAGACCAAGCTTTTTTGCTTTATCTATTGCGGAAGTAATGTTCGCTCTTCCCCAGGCCGTGATGGCTTCAGCACATTCTCTGCAGTACCATCTAGCTGCTTGCCACCCCATATAACCATAAGTGGCATTTGCGAGTACCTTTACAGCCTTCTGCCTCTCATCAAGGATAGAGTACTCCGGAGAATCTGGCTTGTACTTTTTCATTTCTTCTCTCATTTTCTTTCTCGCTTGAAGTAGCTCATTGAGAACACTCTTGAAGAATCCAGATGGTTCCTTCCTGAATTTATGTCCAACATCGGGAGCTATATAGCACTCTTCAGGAGAGCAATTCTCATCTTTTACCAGAGTATCTGGCCCAACATTGTACTTTATCATTATATTCGGATACATACTCGCAAAGTCAAGGACAGCAACATTTTCATGGACTCCGGGCTTGGGAGAAAGAACTATAGCTCCTTTGTATGTCTCTCTTCCCCTCTCTTCTCTGTTAGGGACAAGCTCTCCATATTTAAATGCTTTTCTCATCAAATAGTACTCCAATCTGAACCCAACACTAGCAGCCATTATCTGATCCAATGGGATACCTGTTAGCCCCGAGAGCTGGATTCCAAAGGGAATAAACTTTTCAGCTAGCCTGTAGGTGGAAACAACATCATCTTTATTATATGCGAGAACCTTCTCTATTCCTGCTTTTCCTGAATCCCACAGTTTCGGTATATCATACCATTCAAGTAGCGTTCTCTCACTTTTTTTCATAACCCCCATGTACTCAGCGATTTCGTCTAATGTCTTCCTCTTCGTACCTGTCATTTCTTCCACAAAATTGAAAATGTCTACGTTCAATCTTCCCTGTATACTCACATGTCCCATTACACTCATAGAAGGAGGGGAATTCATCTTTCTTCCTATATCTAAGTTCACTTTCAAAACTTTACTCCTTTCCATTAGATATTGCCAGTCAAATGAATTAGTGTTATAACCAACAATTAAGTCTGGATCTTCTTCAATTATTTTCATAGCAAAATCTTCAATTACTTTCTTATCGTATTTTTCAACAGTATAAAATTGCTTTATTCCACCATTCATTGTACCTATTATGATGATAGGATCTTGTGAGGGTTTCGGTGAGCCGGCAGGAGAGTAGACTTCTATATCGAAGGCGAACATCTTGAGTTTAGGTGGAGCAGATTCTGCTTCTAGCTCTCTAGGTCCGTCTATCATCTCAAAAACCTTATGAACCCTGTAGTTTCCTTTCTCTAGCTCCTTAACTTTGGCTGAATACCACCTGAACGGCTTCATATCGTTATCTATCATATATCTGAGAGAAAATCTGACGTCTGCCTCAAGGACATCTTCAACTCCAGGTATTTCCTTAATAGCGTCTCTTATTTGTCTGACTTGCTCAGGTATTTCAACTACGATTCTGAGAACTTTTATGTTTCTTCCAAAGTATTTCTTTGTGTTAACTTGAACCATACATGCTATTTTCTTTCTACTGCATTCTCTTTCGATCTCTCTCTTTATCTTTTCAATATAGTTATCATCCTGCACTGGAATAGCATAGAAGTATGGCAAAAACCTTCTATCCTCTATGACAGCAGTGTTACCATCTCTTAGCTTTGACCATATAATTATCTTTGGTTTCCTACCTTCTACTTCATAACTCACGTCTAGGGGCTGAAACTCAATATTTTTCTCTTGTGACAAATTGAACCCCTTTCAGGTTTGAAAATCTATAAATAACCTTTTACAGTTAATTCTTTAACTAACTCTCGATATAAAAGTTTGATGAGAGAGGTCACTGCTCTTGAACAATGTTAATACCAACAGAATATTAGCTTATCTTTTGTTCTCACTACTGTTACTTCAGATAACGATTATCGAAGTAAATGCCCAATCTACTAGCGGACAGGTGACTATAGATTTCAATGGTTTCGGAATCGCCTCCGTCAGGCAGACTACATATGTATCTGATGTGGAGGTACTTGGTGTTATCGGTAAACTACTCTACATTACATCTGTTGCTCCCTCAAATGTTACCTACTACGCAGAGAATAACACTATAGTCCTTGTCCCCCCACAAGGATTCACTGGATTAGTGGAAATCGATTATATTTCACAGGTTGCGCTTCCGTCCAATGATAATTGGATCGCTAATTTTACTTCTTCCACAAATAGCACGGTTATTCTACCTTTAGGTGCCATTCCTCTCAATATTATACCGCTTCCCTTGAATTTCACGGTGACAGCAGATAACAGGTTAGCATTCATCTTTCCTCCAGGTAACGTATCTATAGTCTATGCACTTTCGCAGAGTACTAGTACAAGTACAAATATTCCTCCCTCTCAAGGAGGAGGAACTAGCACAACCAATTCGACTCAACCAGTTACTTCAACATCAAATCTTCTTTATCTGATTATAGCAGTAATCTTTATCCCTTTAGCCCTCATACTGCTCTTTCTTGGGAAAAGGTTTTTTCGCAAGTAGGAGTATGGAGGGAAGCATAGCGGAGGAGTTTTTGGATGATAGGGATAGAGCTATAATATCTCTTCTCAGGGAAAAAGGACTCATGACTCCCGGAGAGCTTCTTAAGGCGACTGGCATTCCGAGGTCGGCTTTTTATAGAAGGATAAACAGGCTTAAGAGAGAGGGAATTATCGAGCAAATAAACATGGCCGGGAAAACTTATTACAGGCTCAAAGAAGGCTGATGCTCTTGGGAAAGAGTGATTTTTCGCATAGATGCAAAAAATTGGCTGAACATATCATTATTGTCCCATCGATGTCCCGAATAAATTCCGGAGTTGTATATTAAAGCATCATTAATTGAAAAATAACAGGAGAAGAAAATCGCTAGGTGAAAGGATCATGATACCAAAATCGATTGTAAAGCTAAGCTTGATGGTATCCATTGTAGCTCTAATATTGGCCATTGGAATTTCTCCATTAGCTCAAACAGTAACAACTTCAGTTACAACAACTACGACCGGGACCTCTACCCAATCAACACAGAATGCTACCAGTAGCGATGTTCAGGCCATAGTTGCTAATCTAAATTCAACATTCTCACTAATAATAAATAATCTTAAGGAAAAAGGATACAATACAACAGAACTAGAGCAAACTGTGGCACAAATGATACAGGCAATAGAAAGTGGAAACTATGCTCTTGGAAGAGCCTTCTTCATTAAGGCAGTCAACATTGTTTACAGCTTGGAAGTTGGAAATATAACAGCTATAAGGATGATGGAGCAGCAGAGACTTCAGCAGGAAATATTGAGGAGGATTGCTGAACTCAACCAAAGCATCTCAAATATGACCTTCCTGACACAAGATGTAAGACAGAATTTGACTCAGTTACTTAGCCAAGCAGCTCAGGAGGCTGAAAGTGGAAATTACACGGCTGCTGCCCATCTCATGGAAAGAGTCATGGTTCAGCTGAGAGACATGGCTAACGCTCTAAATAGAGAAAGAGTCATGACCATGCTGACTACTATGGCTATAGAAAGAGCAGACAAGATCAACAATATGACAGGAAAAGCGATTATCGAAAAGAAAAAACTCGAAGAAGAAAATGATATAGTGAAGATGGCTCTGAAAGTCAGAGGCCTTGGCATGATAGAGAAAGAGATGAAGAATGGTATAGAAAGAATGAACGTTTCTTGGATGTCCAATACCAGTGATGAAGATATTCTGAAAAGTAAGCTCGCAGATATCATTATAGGAAGAGGAAAGTCAATGCCAGAAATGTTATACATGCCAGCGCAAGTACTGATCCAAGTTGCTCAGGAAAGTCTCAGTAGATCTAGTAAGATGGAAAAACAATTACAGAATGAGATACAAGCCCTGAACAGTACAATCTCACAAGAAAAAAGCATACTTGATACCGCTATTGCTGCTACCGAAAAACTGATGCAGGGAGATACTTCAGCCTTGACAACATTGAATCAAAGTCTCAGTAACGCTCAGCAGTTGCTTTCCCAGGTAAACTCCATGAGAGTCTCACCACAGCTACAAAATGTGAGACAGCTGATCATCAACTCTCTTCAGTTGATCATTAGAGATTTAGAAGCTGCTATTAAGATAAGTCCAGCTATTGTTGAGATGGAGAATAACATTTTAATAAAAGGAATAGTAGTTAGCATAAACGGTAACAACCTAACAGTACTCGGCACAATATCTCCAGGTTCTTTGGTAATAGAAAAGGAAGGAATGGAAATACATGACAATGTTATATTATTGCCGACTAATTGGACAGTGATTTTAAGCAATTCAACAGAAGTGAGAGGGCAGCTAACTCTGTATGCTCCAGTGTTAGTCCATGGAACTATATCGAACATGACAGGTCACATTGTAAGTGCGAACAAGATTTTGACTATAAATTCTACAGTGATTGAAGAACAGGAAAATGAAACTGACTGATTTTTTTATTATAATTTAAAAAATCTTTTTTTCTTTTAGCATCGAAAGGTCGATTTTATATTGAAGTTTTACCATCTTATTTTATATGGTGAATTCTTTTTGGCAAGGAAAATAGGCTTATCAAGCAAAGAAGATTTGCATGGTAAAAAAATCCTTCTCAGGGTAGATATAAACTGTCCTATTAGTAAGGATGGCAAGATCCTTGATGATTCGCGTATTAGAATTCATTCTGGCACCGTCAAAAGGTTGCTCGAAAATGGTGCTGCGGTAGTAATCCTCGCCCATCAGGGTAGACCAGGTATGGATGACTTCACAGACCTTTCGGAGCATGCTAAGTTGCTCGGTGAATATGTCGGTACTGAAATTCGCTTCGTCGATGACGTAATGGGCCCTGAAAGCATATCTATGATAAAGAAATTATCTCCCGGAGAAGCCTTGATGCTCGACAACGTCAGATTTCTCGCTGAAGAAAGCATAGAAGCCTCGGGAGAGTTCCACGCCAGATCCTATTTAGTTAGAAGGTTGTCTCCCTATTTCGATTATTTCGTAAACGACGCTTTTGCAACTGCGCATAGAAAGCATGCGAGCATCGTTGGATTTCCTTACACTCTTCCATCCCTTGCAGGAGATGTGATGGAAAGAGAGATTATCGCGCTCACGGAGATCAAGGATCCGAGACTATCACCCAAGGTATTTGTTTTGGGAGGAGCCAAGATCTCCGATAGCGTTAGAATATTAAAAAATATATTGGGGAATTATAGGGATTCAAAGGTTTTACTAACGGGGTTACTTTCAGAGCTCTTCTTCCTTTCAGCAGGAATAAATCTAGGAAAAATGAGTAGAGAAAAACTGGAAAGGGTTGGAGCTCTAACTCTAGTTGGAAATGTAAGAGAAATATATTTGAAATATAGGGATAGATTACTCTTGCCTGTTGATTATATACTGGAAGATGGAAGTACCATGAAAGTTGGGGAGAATTATGCAGACAGTAAAGAGATTAGAGATATAGGTTCCGAAACCGTTTCGCTATATGAAGAAGAGATGCGCCGTGCCAGAGTTATAGTCCTAAGAGGTCCAGCAGGAGTTATTGAGGATAAAAGGTTCAGGAGAGGGAGTTTAGAACTTATTAAATCGGCATTGAGAACAAATGCGAAAGTCATCGTGGGTGGAGGGCATCTCACTGCTATCTTAGAAGAGCTTTCACCTGAAGAAAGGAACAAAGCTCACAACAGCACTGGAGGAGGAGCTCTTCTCCTATTCCTTGGCGGAGAAGAACTTCCTGCTATAGAAGCTTTAGCTCACTCTGCTGAAAAATTTAATTTAAAAGGTATAGAACTTCCATAAGGGTGAAGTAGATATGAGTAAAGAGGATAGTCTACAAGAAAGGGTATTCTTAATGAGTTATATGTTTAGGAGAATCCTTGTACCATATGATGGATCTGCAAATAGTGAGAAAGGACTCAGAGTAGCCTTAGAGCTCTCAGCCATCCTTGGCTCAAAGATAACTGTTGCGTATGCCTGTGAAAAGGATAAATGTTCTGAAGGGCTTCTTAAAAGAGCTCGAGAAATAGCAGAAGCCAGAGGAATAAGAATAGAGACGAAATTAATTGCATATAACCCTGAAGAAAGCAGTGAATCTTCAGAGATAGTAAAGGAAGTGAACAGCAATAGCTATGACTTGGTTGTTGTTGGGATCAGAGGAAAAACGGAGTATGAAGGAGTACTTAAGGGCTCAGTCGCTTCGAGTTTGTTCGTCAACGCTAACGTGAGCTTTCTCTTTGTGAAATAATTTCTCATTAAAATATGATAGAATTTTTCTCTATCTAATTAATGCTAAATATAGGTTAATTAAAGCTTTAACGTTTTTTCCGCTGCATTCCTCCTAGCTCCGATTCAGCTTCAATCATTATTAGTTCTCCCTTAAGCTCTTCAATCGCTTTCTTTATCTCTTCTATTTCAGGTTCCTGGAACTGAACCATAGAGAGTGCCTCTTTACCCATACTAGTTGGTCTCAGTTTTTTGGATCTCCCGACCGTTTCGAGAAATTCTACATAGAGTAGTGAGATTACATCATCTTTTAGAGACTTGCTCACAACTGCATTTCCTACAGCAAAGAATTTATATCCCCACGAAATCCCCCTTTCATTGAGCTTATACATTAAGAAATTCAAGCCTTTTTCCGTTATTTCCCCAACCAAGTCAATTATTTTTAGTAGTTTCATAAGCCTCTGGTTCTGCATTACCTGCTCTCTGGTGATCAATTGTTTTGTTTCGAACTTTACTTCTTTTCCTTTTTTCTCCTGACCGCTCGAAGCCGACATCGAATTTCCCCTTGGATAGATATAAAAACTCGTGGTTATATAGCTTATGTATTCTGCTTAACAAAAAAATTAAAAAATTAAGAGTTTATTGTTACAGTATTCGTAACCGGGTCAAAATTCCCTACTGTAGCCCAAACAACATTGCCGCTACTATCTTTCTGCAACTCTACATAGGAATAGGCGCCATACTGCCTGTCACCATTCTGGTCGAATTTCAACCATCCGCTCAATCCGAAGTAATGCTGCGCAAACAGCGGAAAAGCCTGCGTGAGAACTTTTCCACTTGTTGTTCCAGTCTGAACTACTGCAAGGGAGATCGCCCATATACCATCATAGAGAGCAAATGTGGCTCCACTCGGTCTGTTTCCAGTTAAATTAGAGTATCTAGCTATGAAGCTATCCTGTAGCTCATTATGAGGAACTGTGTAAGCTACATTAATGTATCCAATTCCACTGTTTACAATATCTCTGCCGATAACATCCCTAACTTGAACATCGTTGACTGTTCCATCTGAACCATACCATCTAACATTCATAAGTACTTGATAATTCTTTGCGGCATTAAATATCGATATGAAATCTCCGGGAAAACTCAGCGCGAGGATGCCCAGTGAGGTTCTGTTTTGCACCGAGGAAACAATATTGGCTAAATTCTGTACTTCAGCAGAGTAATCTTTTGCATTTGGATCATATCTTATGGATCCTATGACATTGCCCCCAAGGGCAACGAAGTTCTGTTTAGTAGCATTGAATAGACCATCTCCCCAGTCATCTCCCCTGTATATTATAACCACGTTTCTCACTCCTTGAGTCCACATTAGGTATGCTATAGCTCTCGCTTGTCCTGTGTCAGGAGTTTCTAGCCTGAACACGTTATCTGGTATTGCTAGTTGCGGTGCCGTTGAAGCATATGATATCACGATCATATCGTTTTGACTAGCAAACTGCATAACTGCTGAAGTAGCTGAGGACGTGTAGGTGAAGAGTATCTTTATCCCTCTCGCTGCTAGAGTTTGGGCTGCTGCAAGAGCTCCGTCGGGCGTTGATTTGTCGTCTTCAAAATAGAGCTTTACTCTATAATTGCTACCAATCTGTGATAAGTAAGCGTTCACGTCGCTTTCCGCTAACTGCGCAGCAGTTCTGTAAAGAGGACCATATCCTTCAAGACTTCCAGAAAGTGAAACTTCAACTCCTATGGGTATCTCAATTGTCGAGTTCTGAGCGGTTGTTATCGTTGAAGATGAAATCTGGTGCGGCATTGCTTCAAACCCTACAAGGATTCCAATACCTAGACCAACTAACAGTAGTATTACCCCGAGTATATTTGAATTCATTTTTTCACCCAGTTAACATTGTTTTTTAGATAGACCATATTGTAAACTTTTCAGTTTAAAAATTTTTCCCAATAAGTTAAATTTAATAACTACAATTTGCCCAGTTTAATAATATCGTAATCCTAATAGATTAAAATGTAAATCGGTGAGGACAAAAATGATCCCAAGCGATCTGCTAATGAATGCTTTGACTTATAGCAATATGCTCGTGTTGATGTCTCTGGGTCTCACATTTTCATACATAACGCTGAAGGTTCCTAACTTCGCTCAAGGAGACTTCATAGCAATAGGAGCATATATCGCATATACCAGTTACATTTTCTGGAATCTCCACCCCTATCTCTCTATTCCAAGCGCCTTCCTTAT
Organism: Fervidicoccus sp.; assembly: GCA_002899805.1. Classification (GTDB taxonomy): domain Archaea; phylum Thermoproteota; class Thermoprotei_A; order Sulfolobales; family Fervidicoccaceae; genus ARK-14. Next base: position 26,051 of record POCB01000097.1, on the reverse strand, counting down.
ATCGGGGGGTATTTCTCTACTTATGTTCCTTTTCATTTTCAGTCCTCTGTCCAAAAAGGGGTTCAAGGTCACAGACCTCATGATTGCTTATTTTGCAGCAGAAATGATAATCAGGAGTGCCCTATTGATATATACTGACTATATGCAGCGTACTTTTTCAAAATATTTCTCAAACATACTTATTCCATTAAACCAGGTAAGAGTTGGAGATTATTCTATACCTTTTCCTCTTTTGATATCATCGATTCTAACAATTACTATACTTTTTTCATTCCTTATTGTACTCAATTATACAAAGCTAGGCATATCGCTCAGAGCAGCAATCCAAAATCCTGAGTTGGCAAAGACTTATGGAGTGAACGTCGAGAGAGTATATGCGATATCGTGGTTTTTGGCTGGTGGAATAACTGGAATGACAGGACCTGTAATAGTTACATTCTTTCCTACGGATCCTAATATTGGATGGACATTTCTTGTGAGGATATTCGCTGCGAGTATTGTGGGAGGCATAGATAGCCTGCTTGGCGCCGTGATTGGAGGATTTTTTGTGGGGATAAGTGAGGTTACGGGAATTTACGTTCTCAGTCAACCACCCATAGGGCTCCAACCTGTTTATAGAGTAGCAATTCCTTTCATCCTGATGATTATTGCTCTATTATTCATGCCAAGAGGAATAGTTTCTTCCATTGATAGAGCAATAATAAGACTGAGGGAGAAGAAATGAACTTTCTCGGAATAACGGATCCGATAAGATTCACCTTCGATATAGTAAATTTCTTTCTCATTTATTCCATGCTCAGTATCAGCATGAACCTAGATTATGGCTTTGCTGGGATTCCTAACCTTGGTAAAGTGATGTTTTTTGCTATGGGATCTATAGTAACAGGTGCTTTATCTTTGAGGCTGCTTTCAGTAATTTCTGGCGTTCAACTGATTGACTTCGTTACACAAAATATATCCTATTCGATGACGATAAGTGTTTGGCTGTCTCAACATCCTTTTATTTCAATAGGAGTTGTTTTTATATTGGTCGCTCTCTCTGCTATAATATCTGGTTTGATGGGATTGCTTGTTTCTTTTCCTGCTATTAGGCTTAAAGAAACCTACTTGGCTATAACACTTTTAGTGACTGGGGAATTGCTCAGAGTAATAGCTAGCTACTACCCTCCCTTGATAGGAGGCACAGTAGGGACACATATACCCGATTTCTTTTCATGGGTAGGTATAGGGAGGATACATGATGCTACTCTCATTCTCTTTATTGCTGCTTTCACTTTCCTTTCTTACTATATCAGTAGAATCCTAGTACTCTCACCATTTGGCAGGATCATGAGGGGACATAGAGATAATGAAGATGCTCTCAGTTCCCTTGGAAAAGACCCCACATATGTGAGGTCTAGGACGCTTTTCATATCTTCAGCTATAGCGGGTATAGCAGGCAGCTTGTACGCAATTTACTCTGGAAGCGTAAATGCCAGCGATTTTATTCCAGACAAAACTTTCATTCTCTCTCTAATAATTGTCATCGGTGGAATGGCAAATGTGAACGGACCACTCATAGGTAGCTTTATTTATATAATGCTCGATAGGATAATAAGGCAAGTAAAATTCTACATAACAGTCCCCTTCGATGTTAATTATCTATCTATAGGGATCATGGGGATCATACTCCTTCTTTTCTTCTTTTTCAGACCTAAAGGAATTCTACCGGAGAAACCAATAATATTAAAATTCCAACCCGTACCAAAAGAAAAGAATAATGAAAGTTAAACATCGATATCTATATTAAACATTTTTTATTCTATCAATAATAAATAGCTAATAAAGATCTCTGCCCCCCAGAAATCTAAAACCTCAAAAGATGATCATGGGGGTTCTCTGCTATGAGGATAGTTCAGTGAAATATTTTTGAAAAGGAGGTGAGCATCTTTGTCAATAATTGAGGAAGTCCCCAAAAAAGCAGAATTCAAAAGAATAGGAGTTCACAGTCACATAAAGGGACTTGGTCTTGATAACGATGGAAAGGCAAAGCCTATAGCGGATGGTTTAGTCGGCCAAAAAGAAGCTAGAGAAGCGGCTGGCGTTGTTGTTCAGATGATCAAAGAAGGAAAAATGGCAGGAAGGGGAATACTATTAGTAGGACCCACTGGAACTGGAAAGACGGCTTTGGCTGTGGCAATAGCAAAAGAACTCGGAGAAGACACACCATTCGTTGAATTCAAAGGTTCTGAAATCTATTCACTGGAAATAAAGAAGACTGAGATGCTCATGCAGGCTATCAGGAAAAGTATAGGAGTAAGACTCAGAGAAAAAAGAATGGTCTATGAAGGAGTGGTTAAGGAAATAAAGGTCAGAAGGGTTAGACATCCCTATAATCCTTATGTCATGGTTCCTAGAGAAGCAAAGATAACTTTGGAGACTAAAGGGGATAGCTTGACTTTGACAGTAAGCGATGAAATAGCAGAACAATTGATATCTCAGGGGATCAAGAGAGATGATGTTATCTGGATTGATGCACAAACCGGGAGGGTATTCAAAGAAGGTAGAATCAAAGGAGATAATCAAGAGTTATATCTTACTGGAGAAAAGATAGTAGAGAAGCCAGAAGGACCGATAAAGAAAGAAAAAGAGATCATACATACAGTTACGTTACATGATTTGGACTTTTACTTCGCTTCAAGAAGAGCGGGCCTAGAGCTTCTCTTCGGTTTTTCCCCAATGCGTGAGATTAGCCAAGAAATTAGAAAAACAGTTGATGAGCAAGTGAAAAAGTGGGTTTCTGATGGAACGGGAGAAATCATCCCTGGAGTTCTATTCATAGATGACGCCCATATGTTGGATATAGAAGCCTACAGCTTTCTTACCATGGCAATGGAAAGTGAATTGGCTCCAATAATGATATTAGCAACTAACAGAGGTATGGCTAAAATAAGAGGGACGGAAATAGAATCACCACATGGAATGCCCTTAGACCTCCTTGACAGACTTTTAATTATTACTACGAAGCCCTATAACGAGGAAGAAATCAGGCAAATAATCTCAATAAGGGCAGATGAGGAAGAGATTGCCCTAACACAAGAGGCGCTCGATGAACTCACGAAGATTGGGCAACAGAGAAGTTTAAGATACGCAGTTCAGTTAATGGTTCCCGCAAAAATAATTGCAACTAGAAGAGGTAGAAACAACATAACTAAGGAAGACATCATAGAAGCATCAACAAAATTCATTGATCTTCGTAGCAGTATCGAATATATATCGAAATACGAGAACCTCTTTCTCCACTAGACTAAAATTAAAAGCTCAACATTATTTCTAAAATCTCAGCCTTTTAATATTGGGATGAAGACATGGCAAGAATTTAGATCAGAGCGGAAAGAGAGCAGATGTAGAAAGTTCAGAAGCTCGAAGTGGATTCATGGAACAATAAGGATTACGCTGGCGCTCTGAAAAAGCAGAAAGAGGGCTTATCCGTATAAGGAGGTCCTTAACTACTTCCACTGCTCAGAAAATGAGACATATATGCCGATTAGATGCTGAGAACCCATGTTCCTCTCTAGAGAAGTTATATTCATTTGGAGCGGGGAAGAGGTCAGAAATGCCCAACACTCGTTTTTCAGTAACCCACAGAAAGGAAAGAATAATTTAGGGGTTTATTCCCAATTCCTTTAAGAATAATTTTGTGGCTTCTCTCGGTTCTTTGCTATTTGTTATAAAACTTCCAGCAACAATTATATCTGTTCCAGCTTCAGCAAGCTTTTTCGCCTCATCAGGCTTTATTCCACCAGCAACTGAGATTTTAATATCGTCTATCTCTTTCTTAAGCTCTTTAACTAGCGGTATGAAGTCCACTCCCCTTAACCTTTTTCCCAATTGTTGGTCTATACCAGCGTGGAGTCCAACTATATTTACCCCCAATTCCCTGACTTTTTTAGCTCTGTTCAGTGGATCTAAAACTGAGATCATGTCTACTTGTACTTCTCCTCCAAGCTCTTTCGCTTTTTTAGAAGATTCAATTATAGTCTGCTCATCGGCAGCACCCAGAACAGAGACGATTTTCGCTCCGGCTGACAACGCCATTTCAACTTCAAGAGCTCCAACATCCATAGTTTTCATGTCTGCGAATATTATATTGTTGGGGAACATCTGAGAAAAAATCCTTACAGAATCTATTCCGACCGATTTTATAAGGGGAGTTCCTGCTTCGATTATGACCTTTTCGCTTATTGCTACAGCGTTAGCGATCTTTACAGCCTTACTTAAGTCTATTACATCGATTGCGACCTGCAAATAAGGAGGGTCGCGTAGAATCAAATCCAAAGCTATCATCTCCAGAAAAACTTCTGCTCTATCAAGATTAAAAACTTGTTCTGAGAAAAATTTGATGAGGGTTTCATATGGGTAAACTGTTTGGTACAGACGGTATAAGATTAGATATCACTTCAGGATTATCGCCCAATTTCTTCACTTCACTTTCTCACTCTATTTGTGAATCTTTCGGACGAGACTCTGTTTTTCTAATTGGAAAAGATGTGAGATTGGGCGGAGAATTGATCTTTCACGGCATCATATCTGGGCTTCTCTCTGGAGGATGCCGGGCCTATAACGCGGGTCTAGTTACAACTCCATCACTTCAATTTTCAGTGAAGTCAGATGGCCTTTTCGATGGAGGTATAATGATTACAGCATCCCACAATCCACCGAACTACAATGGAATAAAAGTCATAGATTCTGACGGTATTGAGATTTCTAGGAAAAAGGAGGAAGAAATAGAAGAAATTTTCTTCTCTTTGAAAGATGAATTCCGAAGTCGACAAATTATAGGAAACCACGAAGTTGAATATTATCCAGGCGTCATTGAAAGATACATTAACGGAGTAGTTTCTCAAGTCGATGATGAAATAATAAGAAAAAAAGAAATGAAGGTCCTGTTGGATGCAGCCAACAGCGTGGGTTCTCTTGCTATTCCTGGAATAATAAGAAAGTTAGGGGGGAAAGTTATAAGTTTGAATTCGCATCTTGATTATTCATTTCCAGGGAGAGATCCTGAACCTACACCGGAGAGTCTCAAACTTACATCTTTAATTGTTAGAGAAAGTGGAGCAGACTTTGGCGTTGCTGTTGATGGTGATGCAGATAGATCCATTTTCCTCGATGAGACTGGAAAGGTCTATTGGGGGGATAGAACTGCTCTAGTACTTTCCCCCTTTTTGAAGGAAATACACCAAGAACTTCCGTCAAGAATATTCACAGGAATAAGCAGCAGCTCTTTTATAGAAGATATTTTGAAAGAAAAAGGGATAGACGTTGTTTGGATGAAAGTTGGCAGCGTTGACATTGCTCGAAGGTTGAAACAAGAGGGAGGCTTGCTAGGGTTCGAAGAAAATGGAGGAATAATGTATCCTCCACATCAATTTGTACGTGACGCTGGAATGGCTACAGCCCTCATGATGGAACTTATGGCAAGAGAAAATAGAAGGGCGTCTGACCTTTTCTCTATATATCCAAAGACTTGGTCTATAAAAACAAAATATCCATTGAAAAGTAGGGAAGAGGGCTTCAAAATATATGAGAGGATAAAGAACCAATATTCAAAATATAGAATTATCGATATTGATGGAGTAAAAGTTATCCTTGAAGATGCCTGGTTTCTTGTTAGAATGAGTGGAACTGAACCAGTGATAAGGGTTATGATAGAATCTAAGAAAGAAGGAAAGGAAAAGGATATTTTGAAGGATATTGAAAGAATACTCCAGGTCGAATGAAATATGAAATACAGGCTAATGGACGTACTAGCGTGCCCGATGTGCAAGAGTTTTCCACTAGAACTCATAATAATCGAAAAAGAACAAAGAGATAGGGAGCTACCATCTCAGCCACCATTATGTGAAATCTATTGTTCTTACACACAAAAATACTTGAAGGAAATGGAGGAAAAACCACCCTGCGAGGAATGCTTCAAATATGAAATCAAAACAGCGGTATTATATTGTAAGAATTGTGGAAGATGGTATCCGGTGATCAACGGTATTCCCCACATGCTTCCAGACTATATAAGAAAAGATGAGAAGAAAAGGGAACTGGAGTTTCTGAAGAAATTTGCAGACAAACTTCCAGAAAAAATAGTCAAGAAAGGTCTCCCTCACAATTTATCTGAAGAATAAACTTTGTTTTCTATCCCTTTGAGTATATTTCCACCACGTCACCATCCTCTAATTTGTGGTCAAGACCAACTTTTTCTCCTGGATAGTTGACACTTTTTCCATATATTTTTGCATATCTGAACCCCCTTAACATCTTTGAATGAACAGCCTCAGCAACATCTTTTACTGTTGCTCCTTTCTTCAGGATCAAAGGTCGCTCGGCAACATCACTATTAGGTTGCTTGGTGTAAACTCTTATTATCTCAAGAGACTCGAAGATTTTTCTCCCTATATCGTTTAGCCCCTCACTTGTTTTGGCTGAAACATATAGAACTGGAGAAATTTTTTCTATCTCAGCCATTTTATCTCGGAGCTTCTTAACATCCGCTAAATCGATTTTATTAACGAGGAAGATTGCGGGTCTATAAATCCTATTCCCTAGCAATTGGGATTCTATATCGTCAATAGAAACTTCGCCCCATATTTTCACAATTGCATGTTCGATTCGATACTCTTTGAGCATTTTCTTAACATCTTCGATACTCCCATCAATTATTTTTCCATTAACCACAACGTTTATTCCTCCTCTGCTTTCTCTGAGGAGTTCAACTTTACCTCTTGGTTTTCTAAGAAAAATTCCATTTTCCTCGAATTCTTTTATAATTATCTTTGCTAAGCCTTCCGGTGAGGAAATTGAATCTAGTACAATGAGTACCATATCTGAATTCCTTGCTAATCCTATGGTCCTATTATACCAGGAAATTCTTTCGTTGCTTCCGAATGGTATGCTGGGAGTATCTATGAGCTGGAAGTAAATATCTTCAAATTTTAACATACCTGGTTTAGGGAGCCTAGTTGAATAGGGTATACCAATGCCCTCATAAGGGATACCGATGAGCTTTGAGAAAATCATGGTTTTTCCGGAAAGAGGTGGACCTATTAAAACAACCTGTGCAGCTCCTGACTTTTCGATATAGAACTTTGGGCCAGACCCCCCTCCTTTTTTCTTCTTCTGTTCTTCTAGCTCTTCTTTTAGTTGACTTAGCCTCCTAGTCGCCCAATACATTAAATTTTCAGTGCCTTTGTGCTTAGGAACAGAGGAAATGAATTCTTCAAGAGCTGCTATTTTTTCTTCTAATGTCCTAGCTTCTGTAAACTTCAACCATTTTGCTTTCGCCTCTGGAGGGAGGTTTGTGGGCATAATATCAACCTCCTTTTTCAAAATATGGGTTGGCTTTCGACTTCCACTTGTGTCTCACAAGAAACGGAGGAAGAGCCTTGGAGTTCTTGAGGATCCACGCGACAGTTCGTTTGTCGCCTGGATATCCAGATCCTTCTAGTCCATAAACATTTCTAATTTTCTCTATCTCTCTATCTCTAATTACTTTTGCTACAATGCTAGCTGCTCCAACGGCTGTGTACTTAGAATCAGCCTTTTTTTCCATTCTTACTTTAATTTGAACACATGCATAGAATTCAAGTTCAATTCTACCTACAGCATCTGCTATAGCTGCATCGGGAATGTAACCTTTTAGGAGTGCGGAGCATGCTAGTTGCCTAAAAGCTTCAATTGTAAGCATGTTCAGGTTATTACTGTCTATCTGTTCAGGTTGCACTAGAACTACGTCATGCCAATCAGCAAGATTTATGATAACTTCATAAAGCTGTTCTCTTTTCTTTCTACTCAGTTTTTTACTATCAGTAACTCCCATTTTCTTGAGTTCTTCCTCAACTCTTTCGTTTATAATGACAGCAGCAACTACCATCGGTCCAATCAGGCTACCTCTGCCAGCTTCATCCATGCCCATTATCAATTTCATTACTTCTCAACCTCGTCATCTATCAAAAGCTCTATTTACGAAACTCTAAACATTTTCATATCTAGAATATTTGATAAGAGATTTAATGAATATTGTACTCTTAATATGAGCATACTTAACAATCTACGTTTGAATAAAATGAATTTTACGCACCGAGGTGTTGGAATGTCGAGAGGAAAGGGCAGTGTTAAAACAATGGCATTTTTGCTTGTTTAAGAAGTTCTAGCTGGTTTGCTAATGTCTCTATATCGGCATCTCTAAACTGCTCATCTTTGAAAAAAACTTCGAGGGTTACAAATGGATTTTTCCCTGCGTTTTCCAAAACTTTGAGAACCTTCGCGAAGGAGGTTTCGTAACCCTCAATCTTCATATGTTCAACAACTTGCCCATTTATCTTACTAGCGCCATGTATATGAACGACGCTTACAATATTATGAAAAGAGTTTGTCCAATCAAGTAGCATATCTTCCAAAAATGATAATTTTTCTTCTTGTAACAACTTAGCTGTTATGTGTCCATAATCCAGACAAACCTGGCTATCGACTTCATTTGCCAGCAACATCAAGTTATCTTTAAAGGCCAGAGGTCCATATGGAGAATTTTCTAGAGCGAATATTATTCCCGCGTCTTTATATGATGAAACCAGTCTCTTCACATCCATGAAAATTTCATTAAGATATTCTCTATTAGTAAATTTAACTTTCTCTCTGGTTGAAAAATGAGAAACAGCGTACTGAAACTCCCACTTCTTCATCAATTCGGAAAGCTTTGTTAGATAGTCGATTGAACCTTTTCTGATTTCCGGATATGGAGAAGCTATGGCAAGATCTCTCCATGGTAGATGCGCACCGAGCTTTAATCCCTGTTCTTTTATAAGTTTCATTAAATCCTCGAACCATTGAAATTCCCAATAGGGCCAAGGATACTCTAAACTGATTTCAACCGACTCAAAACCAATACTTGAAGCATAATGTACATCTTTCTCTGTGATTTTTGATTTAGGCCATATTGTAAAAGCAAACCTCACTCAGATTTCACCTCTTAGTATTTTTTTCAAAGGTTCTACCGGATGTTCAAGCTTCTTAATCAAATCATTAAAATCTCCTCTTCGCATCTCTCCAACAATGACACGCTCTATTATTTTCAATGTTTCGTCTGGAGAGCTCGCCCTAAATATTGGAAAACCCATTTCCCGTAGTCCCGAATCAACATCTATTTTAAGGGGAAAAAGGGTTATAGATGGTACTCCTAACAGTGATGCTTCTCTCGACATTGTCCCTCCTCCGCTTACAGTGGCTATGCTGAAATATTCTAGATCCAAACCAAAAACAGGTCCATCTATGACAATTATGTTTTTTCCACTATATCTGTAAATATCGTCCTCGTACCTAGGAATGAGAGCTACATTTGAAATCTCTGCCAAATTTTTCAATAATTCTGAAAAACTATCCTTGCTCCATCGATAATATGAGGCAAAAATCTCCGGCGGTCTAACAAGAAAATAATCATAGGGTTTTAGACCGAAATCAGACAGTGTCTTTGGGTTTGGAGAAAAATCGGTAACCCAAGCTAATTCATCTACCCCTCTATACTTCACCGTTCTTGTTTTCCCCGAACTTGGGATATATCTGAGAAATTTCTCCTTGCATATAAACGAAGAGAAAATCAGGTAATCAGAAAGGGGAACAGTTAGCATATGAGCATGAAAAGCATGTGGAGTATCGCTATATGTAATGGTTTTTATGCCTAAGCCGAATGCTATTCTCACTGCTGAAGGGCTGGGATACGATACTAACATATCGGGAGAAAAGTTTTTTACCAAATCCAAGAGCTCAGCCATTCTAGCTATATCATATCTCAGTTTTTCATCTTTAGTTCTTCCATGAAGACCTATTAGCTTAGCTTTACCTCCGAGAAGATAGTTCATCTTTTTAATTTCGGCAGTCTCTCTCGATGTTAATAGTATTTCAGCTCTTAGCTCTCTCTCCAGTATTAAAGAAAGCTTGCTGAATAACAAGAGCTGTTTAGGCGTTAGAGCATCCATCCAGATTCTCATTTTAAATCTCCATTTCTTTCTTTATTCAAGAGTTTCACAACCAAATAGCCAACCCCGTATAAATATCATTTATGTTTGTGAGTTGAATGCTTCTTTATATCATTATTATTTCATTTTGTGAGGGGAACCGGGGTAGCTCTTTCCACAGTTGCTGGAACCGCCATTGGGACAGCTTATTACTATTTCGAAGCGAGGAAACAGGGAGTATTCGTAGAAAGGAAAATAATTTAACAGGCTATAAAAAAGATAGTGACAAAAATAGCTTTGATTTGTCAACGATTACTTCTGATCTCTTTTTAAATTCTTCAGAATTGATATTGTACCATTTAGTAGATAGAAAAAGCTTTTACTACAACGAATTAAAACTCTGAAAACTCACTCAGCTATGTTTTCTCTATTTTTGGCATCCTTATTACAATTCTCCCGTTTCTGAAAGAATAAGACATCTCAGATACATTACATTCTACAGGGATACTCAATTCCTTATAATATCTGCTGATCTCTCTCTCCATCAATCTGTAGCCAATCTCATTAGCCTTAATTGTTCTTCTCGTCCTCCCCTCAATTCTGAGCTTTCCTTCTTCAGCTTCAACAGTAATGCTTGTTTGATCTAAAAGCGGAACATCTATTATTACGACGCACTCCTTGTCAGTTAGATAGATTTCATGCAGGGGTTCATCTAATGAGGGACCATATGGTGGAGCTCCAAGAGGGAAAGTGTACATGAAATTGAAGGCACTTTCCAACTCTCTCTCCAACTCTCTCATTCTTCTCTTAACATATGACCTTATCAGGTCAAATTCATCGTCCCAGGACATTTGACCTCCCCTCATGTGTAGAGGAGGCTAGGTTGAGCCTCAGCACTCTTACCTACTTGACTCATCATTCTAGCTGTCTGTTTCATAATTTCCTTATTCCTAAGTCTTATGTATTCTGCTTCTTCAAGCAATTTCTCTATACTTATTTTTGTATCAATTATTTTTGAGAGAACCTCTATAGCAGCCGAAGCCGCTTCAGGATCGGGAAGCTCTGGAAAGGTTTCTGCCAATAAAACTATGGTGTCTAGCCTGAATCTTCTAGCTTCTTTGAGAAAAATAGCGAATGGTCCAAGTATTGCTCCTTCATTGAATAGTTGTATTTTCTTTTCTCCGATTATCTTCTTGATTTTTTCCCCTGAATAGGCAGCATAAACAAGCGGTCTTTCTTTATTTACTCTTTCACCTATTCCTAGCCCAGTGATACCGATAACATAGTCGACTCTCCTCCTCCTAGCATATTCGAGTAACGCGTAGCTGAACATTTGTATTACTCCTGGGGGAAGAGGCATTTCGGAAGCTACCAGCAACATATTTCCTTTTTTGAATAACTTTATTGGAGGTTTTGCTTCACCGTCTCTCACGAACACTATGGGAGGAGATAGTCTCGGTATATCAATTCCACCTACTTCTGCTGGGTTCAATTCTCTAATTATATGGCTAATTGAGATTCCTCCAACTAGCCCAGCATCGGGAAAGCCCACTACTAAGAATGATGGAGAAGCAAGCTCTAGCTCATCATACTCCTGAAATACTACCCCTTCAATTTCCTCCTCATTTTTTACTTGGGGCATTTTTATCATCCATAAATTATTTTTTACCTATCCTCTCTAATATGAGTTCTGCATATTGTTGTGGACTTAGGAGATCTCTCAGCTCTTCATTATTTTCCAGCTTTACTTTTACTATCCAACCGCTTTCATAGGGGTCATTATTAATAAGTTGGGGGGCTTCCAGCAGGGTTTCATTTACATCATAAACAACACCACTTACAGGGGAATATATATCAGATACAGCCTTCACAGAATCTACAGTAGCTATAGTGTCACCCTTTTCAACTCTTTTTCCCCTTTCAGGCAAGTCTACTCCTACTATATCCCTCAGTTGCTTCTGTGCATAGTCTGTTATCCCAATAGTCGCCAAGTCTCCATCCAGCTTAACCCATTCATCTGTTTTTGTGTAGAAGAGGTCGTTCCTGATGATGAAATTCTTAACTTTCATTATATCCATAAACTCCACCAAAACTTACTCAGAACATTAACTTAATTAAAATTTTACTAGAAAAAGTAATTATATTATTACCTAACATCAATTGTATTTCAATACTGTTTTAATACCGTTCAGCCTAGAATTATTATTATGTGATGAAAAATGTTCGAATCTCCACTTAAATCTCTCCATGAAGAATTGAATGCTAGCTTCGGTGAATTCGCAGGTTGGAACGTTCCTATGGATTATGGCTCTATAATAGGAGAGCATTTGGCGGTCAGGAAAGATGCCGGTATTTTCGATATTACTCATATGGGTCGTATAAAGATAAGCGGAAAAGACGCCCTAGAACTTCTCGAAGTAATTTTTTCAAAGAAGATTCAAAAGACAAAAGAAGGTTTTATGAGCGGACCCACTTTGGCTTTGAACGAACTTGCTCGGGTTATTGATGACGAAATGCTCTATAGGTTACCCAATGGCGAATTCTTGAGTGTTACTAATGCAGCTTTTAAAGCCAGAATGATTGAGCACCTCACGAAAATTGCTAAGATAAATGGGCTGGAGGTTATAGTCGAAGATATATCATTTAAGTATGCGCTTTTTGCTGTTCAGGGTCCAAGGAGTAAAGATGTACTTGATACTGTTGGCTTGAAAGAAGCCACGAGTCTTGCTCCTCTCCAATTCACGACATTTGAAGCTTCTTCAAACCAGGGGATATATCTTATAAGCAGAAGCGGTTGGACAGGAGAAGATGGTTTTGAAATATGGGTCGACATTAGGAAAGCAGGGGAGCTCTACAAGAAAATAGTGAGCTCTGGAGCGAAACCTGTAGGTATAGCAGCGAGGGATTCTCTGAGAATGGAAATGGGTTTTGTTCTAGGTGGCAATGAGTATGGAGAGGATCCTAAAAAGTATCCGTGCGCTATATCACTTAGATATGGCATGGGAGCAATCGATTGGGATAAAAGTGGATTTGTTGGGGAAGAGGCATTACGAGCATGCAGGAGAGAAGGGGCTAGATGGTTACGATATGGTTTTATCATGAAAAAAGATTGGTCAAGATTCATACCTAGAAAAGGAAATAGAATTTTTATTGACGACGTTGAAGTTGGTTGGATCACGAGTGGAAGCTTCAGTCCGATCCTCAATAGAGGGATTGCTCAAGGCTACCTTGATAGTAGATATGCGATAACCGGTGAAATCGTAGAAATAGTTGATGAAAGGGGGAGAAAAGGAGAGGCTAAAATAGAAGATTTTCCTCTTATAAAGAGTAAATGAAATGATATATGATAAAATAATCAGTACAAGTTTTTTGACAGAGAATAAAATGACATAGAGACTACATAAATGACTTTTTACTTATATTTAGGAGTTGAGTTTCGACTCTTTAAATAGGTTGCATAGAACTTAAATTATCTTCGAATCTCTCTCCTTTTGAGGGGATTGTTTTTCAAATTAGAAATTAAAGATATTTTGAGAAGAGAAGTTCTTCGAGACCGTTTTTCATCCTAATCTTTACCATACTAAATAGTTAAAGATAAACCAAGTCCGCTCCCTTTTAAACGCTTCCACCTTTAATCGTATAATAGAGAGAACGTCCGGTGTGAGTGACAATGGTCATATCCTACACAGTAGATACATTAGATAAGTACATTGGTCAAAAAGTAAAGGACCCCTATCAAAGAGTGATAGGATCACTTGCAAGTCTCTACAGCGATATAGATGGAAACGTGAAGGCTGTAGAGATACTATTCGGCGATGTCTATTTCAAAACAATTCCGGCGGATAGAATACTCATCCAAAAAGATGAAGTAGTCCTCCTTCCAGAATGGAAGTATAATGCTATGAGGGTAATTGAGAGACTTGAGAGAGCCAGGAGAAGAGCCAAGGCCCTTGACGATCTCTATGCAAAGGGAGAAATAGCTAGGAGCGCTTATGAAGAGTTCAAGAGCCAAGTTTCCAGAGATCTAGAACTACTGAAGAAGGATGCTACGGATGCCAAAGAGATGATCAAGAAAAGAATAGGAGAGCTCGAAGACCAGGTAGTTGAGATAGAAAAGGCGATAACAGCTCTCAAGATGAGCTATATAGCTGGAGAGATCGGAGAAAGAGGCTACAAGCCGGCCGCTGATATATTGAGACAAAACAAAGATAGGAATCTCGAGGAGAAAAATGAAGCTAAGAGGATATTGGATCTGATAGGTAAACTAGAAACACAGAACCTAGATATTGATGCTGTACTGAAGGAAACATTACCATCTACGAGCGAACCTATGAAGTCCACAGAACAACCTATAGTAGTGGAGGTTCACGAACAACAAGCTGTATCTCAAAGCGGTTAAGTTCAGAGGTAAGACTAAGAGCTCTAGCTTTAGTAGATAATCCCCTCAGGGGGAGTGAGAGGGTGCGAGTATGTCTACATTAACAGATAGAGAAGAAAAAAGGGGGATATTTGGCTGGTTCAGGGGCCTTTTTGGCAGTACCTCAGCCAGGAAACCTGACTGGGAAGAAATGGTTCAAGATATAATTGTTAGACTCAAAAACGAGCAGGATAGGTTTGAAGAGCTTGAATATAGGACCAAAAAGAGGATAGATGAGTTATTCTCGAAAATTGTTGAAAATATAAAGATGATGGACTTAAGCACAAGAGATGATGAGAAAAAAACGTACCAGAATCTTGGCAAAGTCTATGCTGAAGAGGTTTATGAACTGAGGAGCTTCCTTAAAGCTATTCGTTTTGCCAAGATAAGCTTCGAGAGAGTGATCCAGAGGTTGCAGACTGTAAAGGATATACATGACTTCCAGACAGTTTTGGGACCTGTCGCTAGTATGCTCAATGGTGTTAAAACAGAGATATCGGCAATATTTCCAAAAGCTGGCGAAACTATCGATGATATAAACAGGATCATAACTGACATAATGCTAACTACTACATCAGGAAACCAATACAATGCTAATCACAACTTTATGGTTAATGAAGAAGTAGAAAAAATACTGAATGAAGCCTGGAAGCAAGCAGACAGCAGTGTCGAAGCAGAGCTCCCTGAACCTGAAAAACTAAGAGCAAAAGCAACTCCACAGGCTCAAACGAAAACAGAGCAGCCCTCGAAAGTAGTGGTTCAGCTTCCAACGAGTGGACTAAGATCCCGTTCAGACGAGGAACTAGAAAATGCTGTGCTAGAAGAGATAAAGAAAAATGGCGGAAAAGTGATCGTTACGGAACTTTCAAGTAAACTTGGAGTTGATAAGGACAAAATATACGAAATTCTCTATAATCTCAGCAAAAAAGGAAAAATAAAGATCTCTTTCCCCAGCAAAAAATAACTTTATAATGAGGTGAATTTTTTGGCTTTTCCTTACTTACAAGAAATGGCAACTAGGTATGCTAGAGCTGCTGTTGCTGCTGATAAAGATGGAGATTATGATGCAGCCATTCAAAACTACAGAAAAGCTATTGAAATTTTGACCAAGATAGTGAGAATGTATCCCGACAGTCCTCTGATTTCTACATATCTTGAAACTATAAAAAGCTACGAAAAACGCATACAGCAACTCCAGAATGAAGCAGAAACGGTGGGAGCTGAGAGAGGAAGGGATTCTGAAAGGAAGGACGTTCTCGATGATGTTGTTCTGACACAGAAGCCAAACGTTAAATTCGATGATATTGCTGACCTGAAAGAAGCTAAACAGGCTATAACCGAAGCAATAATCTATCCTATAAAGAGACCGGATTTATTTCCACTGGGATGGCCCAGAGGAATACTTCTCTTTGGTCCCCCAGGATGTGGCAAAACAATGCTCGCTGCTGCTGTAGCTAACGAAATAAATGGCTTCTTCATATATGCAGATGCCGCCAGTATCATGAGTAAATGGCTTGGGGAAGCAGAAAAAAACGTCAGCAGAATATTCAAATTTGCTAGAGAAAAAACTCAGGAAGGGGCTCCAGTTATTATATTCATCGATGAAATAGATGCTCTTCTTGGAACTTTTTCAGGAGAAATTGGTGGAGAAGTAAGGGTAAGGAACCAATTCTTGAAAGAAATGGACGGAATTCAGGATAAAGATAAAAAGCTGCACATATATGTAATAGGTGCCACTAATAAGCCTTGGCAATTGGATGAAGCATTTATAAGAAGATTCAACAAAAGAATCTTTATTCCTCTTCCGGACAAAGAGGCAAGAACACAGTTGTTCGAAATATACACAAAAGATCTCTCTCTTTCTGAAGATGTAGACATAGCCAAGCTCGTAGAGCTCACAGAAGGTTACACAGCTAGCGATATAAGAGATGTCATACAAGCTGCACATCTCAAAGTAATAAGGGAATTTTTCGAGAAAGATTTAGGTAATGGCGAACCAAGAAAGATAACAATGGATGACTTTATGGAAATACTCAAAATCAGAAAACCAAGTGTCGATCCTTTATATGTCAAGAGATACGAAGCATGGTTTGAAAAATTCAAAGCTCTCTGAACTTTTTATTTTCTTTTTGAAAACTTTCTTTTTTGTTCATATTGATATATCATATAACGTTCCTAAACGCTGGAAGACTTGCCTTTGGGGCGGGGTAGCTTGCCCTAAAAGTAGTTGAGATAAATGCAAGCAAATATATTTCTGAGACTTGGAAAATTGGTTATTGAACGATGATGAGAGTCATGCCGAGTGAGCAAGGCGATGAGCCTCTCTGGGGTATCTGAGTTGTTCTATTTTTTAAGATAAACTCATTTCTTAGACCAATATAGTGTCTTGAAGTGGATCGTATAGCTTGGTTTTGGAAAAATGATGAGAGCAAAAAATAGGGGGTATCGGGCTCTGACCTCCGCCGCTCTACCAGGCTGAGCCACGGGCCCTCGTTTTGCTTTCTGTGTTCGGGGGAATTAAAAATTTTTCCTTATGTCATCAAAAGAACTCTTCTGTGGTCTCTTCATGTTTCTCTTCTACTAAGCAGTCAAGTTCTAGCAATGTATTGTAGATGTTTTTGACTGCCATTTCTACTTCTTCTTCCCTCTTTGCACCTGTTATGACCATTTTACCGCTGCTGAAAATGAGGAGAACAACATAAGGGTCTGTCATTCTATATATGAGACCTGGAAACTGCTCTGGTTCATACATTACATTTTCCAGTTTGTATGCAGCTTCTTCTAAATTCACTCCTATATTCAGATTACCTGAAGCGACAATATTCTGTATTTGGACTTTGGCCTGATGTGAAATGTTTATTCCATGATTTGCGAATGTCCTTATGATCCTTCTAACAGAATTTATTAGTTCACTTGTGCTCTTCGATCCTGTTACAACCATCTTGCCAGACTTGAATATCAATGCTGTTATCTTTGGTCTATCCAATCTGAAAACGAGACCAGGGAACTGATCTGGATTGTATTCTACTCTCGGTACTCGTCGCTCAATTTCGTGGAGATCCAGTGTTTGATCTATGGTAACCGTTGCTACTATATTTTCAATTTTGTAAGTAGGCGAACCGCCCTTTGCCTTAGAAGGCATTTTCGCAACACCTGTGCAAATTTCTAACTTAATGCTAGACTTCTTTTAAACGATGCGGTTTATAAATCCATTTAAAAACATCTTTAGCTTCAGCACTCCTCAGATTAAGAAATAGATGCTCTGAGGAACTCTATGAAAGGTGGCGATGGAGCTAATGGTCGACTTTTGAACTCTGGATGAAACTGTGTAGCAAAGAAAAACTTGTTTTTATTATATTCTACTATTTCGACTCTCTTACCTTCTTTGCTCCATCCAGAAATTACAAGACCAGCATCTACAAGCTTTTCTATATATGCGGGATTAACCTCATATCTATGTCTATGCCTCTCTAAGATTTCTTCCCTGCCGTATATTTTGTAAGCCCTACTGCCTCTTTCAATTACTATGGGATAGCTTCCTAATCTCATCGTTCCACCAAGCTTGTTAACGTTTTTCTGTTCTTCCAGGAGTGAAACAACAGGATGAGGAGTATATGGGTCGAGTTCTGTGCTATTTGCCTCCTTTAAACCGAGGACATTCCTGGCAAATTCTACAATTGATAGCTGGAGACCAAAGCAAATTCCTAGAAGAGGTATATTATTCTCTCTCAAGTATTTGATAGCTGATATTTTTCCTTCACTTCCTCTCTTTCCGAATCCAGGCAAGATTATAGCTCCATTGATATTGGAAAATGCGTCTTCCACTTTTAGCTTCCCCTCTTCTAAATCGGTTGCCTCAATCCATTTCAAAATAGGTTTGACGCCGATAAGGGAAGAAGAGTGCACTATCGCTTCTTTTATGCTCAAATAACTATCATGTAATGAAGTATACTTCCCTACCATAGCTATATTAATTCTCTTATTCGCTTCTACTAACCTTTTTATGAAATCTTTCCAATCATCTAGCTCTGGCTTAAAATATTGAAGCCCCAATCTTTCAATAAGGTGTTTACCTGCTCCTTGTTCCTCCATAACAAGAGGGACCTCGTATACTATCGGCACATCATGGGCACTTATGATTCCGCTTTCGGGAACATTAGTAAATAGTGAAATTTTTCTCTTTATATCTTCCGAAAGCTTAACGGGACTTCTTCCAACTATCATATCAGGTTGTATCCCGATTCTCCTCAGCTCGTTCACGCTGTGCTGGAGTGGCTTTGTCTTGATTTCTCCAGTTGTTGGAAGAAGAGGTAGATAAGCCGTATGTATGTAGGCGACGTTTTCCTTTCCATGATCTATCATCATTTGTCTCGCAGCTTCTAAAAAAGGAAGCCCCTCTATGTCCCCAACAGTACCACCTATTTCTATAAATGTTATGTCACTCGCATTTTTTTCCGAAACATCTCGCAACTGCCTCTTTATTTCATCGGTTATGTGAGGTATTATCTGTACTGTTTGACCAAGGTATTCTCCTCTCCTCTCTTTCTCAATTACATTACCATAAATTTTTCCTGTAGTAATATTGTTCTCCTTGCTGAGATTTTTTCCCAGGAATCTTTCATAGTGTCCTAAATCAAGGTCTGTCTCTCCTCCATCTTCAGTAACAAAAACCTCCCCATGCATGTAGGGATTCATGGTTCCAGCATCAACATTGAGATAAGGATCTATTTTTATGAGAGTTACTGAGTACCCCATTCTAGAAATAAGCATGGCGAGACTAGCTACTGTTATCCCCTTTCCTATTCCTGACATTACTCCTCCTGTGACAAAAACATACTTACGCAAATCCCTCATGCCCCTCCATAAAATGGTTTTTTGTGGATTTTAACAATGGCGGATCTTCAAAAAATCACTGACAGTACTTTTTTTTGTAAAAATCAAGTAGCTTTTTACTATATTCTGGAGAGCAGGGATTTTAAAAACATAAAAGTATCAAATAATAAGTGAAATTATTCCAATTATTGGAATTACAAAAGTTTCATTCATTGGAGACCACACTATTCCTACTACCCTGTCATAAGAAATCCCCGGACCATTGATAAACTGTCCGAGAATGCTGTCATCTACCGGGTTATTATCTCCTTTAGTAACGTAGAAGATTCCGTTCGATGTGTTTACTATTTTCACAACTCTATGTATTATATAACCATCGTTGACACTTTTATAAACAATGATATCACCAATTCTTATCTCTTGGGGTGTTGCGTGATGAAGAAAAACAATATCCCCCTCTCTTAGTAGAGGGAGCATGCTGTTTCCCCTTACCACGGCAATTGGTGTCTCAGTTCCTGTAGCAAGAGCGAGCGCGGGTCTTATTAAAATAATTAAAGCAAGGAAAATCGCTATCGTTATTACATCTTTTTTGCTTATGTTTGACACTTCCTCTCACTCCTCAAAATCAACTTACTATTGTTGTTATAAACAACTCTATTGAAACTCGGTTTATTTATTATTGACTTTTTTCAAATGCACTATTCGAATTTTATTGAGAAGGTGGATAAAAGTGAATAGAAGCCACCCATGGATACCAAATGATGATGAGAAGATAATTGAGAAAATGCTAGCTAAGATAGGAATAAATAATGTTATGGAAATGTTTTCTGATATACCTAAGGAGCTTATTATCAGGAGAAAGCTGAAGGTAGGGAAAGGAAGGCCTCTTTCAGTAATGGAGATCGAGAGAGAACTTGGAAGCCTTTTGGAAGAAAGCTTGGAACTCCCTCTTAACAGAATATTCGCTGGAGGTCCTATAGCCCCACATTACACACATCCAGTTGTAGATGCTATTATTTCAAGAGGAGAATTGCTTTCTGCTTATACACCATACCAGCCTGAAATATCTCAAGGTTTGCTTCAGATGCTCTATGAATATCAAAGTGCGATGGCACTCCTTTACGGAGTAGAAATAGTGAACGCTGGTATGTATGATGGAGCAACTGCACTTGCTGAGGCTTCGCTTATGGCTGTCAGGATAAAGAAATTGAAAAAGATTATGGTGCCTAGAACCCTCTTTAAAGAATATAAGCAAGTGCTTAAAACATACCTCTTCGGTCACCAAATATCTCTTGTAGAATATGATTTTGATGAAGAGACTGGGGAAACTACAGCTGAAACAATTTCACAAATAAAAGCGGAGAAGCCTGCTGCTGTCATAATCGACTTTCCAGCCAATAATGGAGCCATAAGGCTAACTGCACCAGAAGTCATACATGAAGCACATGCTGCTGGTTCTCTGGCTATAACATTTACAGATCCATCCTCTCTCGGAATCTTGAAATCTCCAGGAGAATTAGGAGCTGATATAGTCGTAGGTGAAGGACAATCTCTAGGACTTCCAATGTACGGTGGCGGTATGCTGCTGGGGATTCTCGGAATCAGAGACGATAGAGAGCTTATCAGGAACTTGCCTGGGAGACTTATAGGAGAAACAGTAGATTCTCAAGGAAGAAGAGGGTATGTCATGATCCTCCAAACTAGAGAGCAGCATATTAGGAGAGAAAGGGCTACTTCAAACATAACAACAGGGTCTTCTCTCAACTCCATTGCTGCACTTGTTAGTTTGGCCATAAAAGGGGAGTCTGGACTTAGAGAGGATGGAAAAAAGATACTTGATAATACTGAAAAGCTGAAGAGTGTTTTGAAGAAAATAGATGCTGAAATAACTCATTCAAAAGCAAAGCACTTTAAAAATGTAGAATTTTCTCTCCAAAAAGAGATTGATCCCAGAAAAATTCAAGAAAAAACCTTGAAAGAAAAAGGTTTGCTTCCTTTTACCCTTTATGAAAGCAAGTTGATGTCCTGCTCAACCGAAGTACACACAGATGATGACTTAAGGGTACTTGAAATTTCACTGGAGGAGGCGTTGGAATGATGGAGTTCAGGCAGGCTAAATGGGATGAAAAACTACTCTTCGAATACAAAGGGAAGGAAATGGGCAACAGTGAAATCGATCTCCCTGAAGGCGTTAGAAGGGTAAAGTTACCTTTTCCTAATTTGAGCGAACTTGAAGTGTTGAGACACTTCACCAGATTAACAGAAATGACCTATGGTATCGATGTAGGTCCAGTACCTCTCGGCTCTTGTACTATGAAGTATAATCCACGAATAGCAGCAAAAATTCTTCAATCAGACAAAATTCGCAACATGCACCCAGAATTGCTGAAAGTAGGAGAAGGGAGAGGTATTTTAAAAATGATGTATGATTTGCAGGAATGGCTCAAAGATGCCACAGGAATGGACGCCTGTAGCCTTCAACCTCCAGCTGGAGCTTCTGGTGAGCTGAGTGGAGTTTTAATGATAAAGTCATATCATATTGACAATGGAGAAAATTGGAGAGATGAGATGATAGTTCCTGATAGTGCGCACGGTAGCAATCCTGCTAGTTCCTCTATGGGAGGTTTCAGAGTAATTAGGATACAAACAGATGATAGAGGAAACATAGATCTGGAAGCACTTAAAGCTGTTTCTAGTAATAGAACAGCAGGACTAATGCTCACAAATCCAAATACACTGGGACTCTTTGAAGAAAGAATATTGGAAATAGCAGAAGTTGTTCATTCCTATGGCGGATTGCTCTATTATGATGGTGCTAATCTCAATGGAATATTAGGCATCTCTAGACCAGGAGATATGGGCTTCGATATAATACATCTGAATTTGCACAAAACTTTTTCCGCTCCTCATGGTGGTGGGGGTCCTGGGGCAGGTGTAGTATGTGCGAAAGGGAAGCTCGCAAGCTACTTACCTGGATATATAGTAGAAAAAGCGGGGGGAGAGTATATATTAAAAACTCCCGAGAAGAGCATAGGGAGTGTATTGAGCACAATTGGAAATCTACCAGGAATGGTTTACGCCTATGTCTTCTTGCTAGCGTATGGTGAAGACATATGGAAAGTTGCTGTTCACTCCACACTCAACACTAACTATTTCCTTTCCCTCCTGAGAGACCTAAAAGGAGTTACGCTCCCATTTGGAACTGATAGATTTAGAAAACATGAGACGGTAATTTCACTGAAGCATCTTACTGAGGAAACAGGAATTACTGCTGAAGATGCTGCTAAGTTTCTCTTAGAGAAGGGACTCCATGCTCCCACAATTTACTTCCCCCTTATAGTGGAAGAAGCAATGATGTTCGAATTCACGGAAACTGAATCTAAAGAAGTGATTGAGATATACGCAGAAGCATTGAAGGAACTTATAGAAGCTTCTTACAGAGAGCCCAAGACGTTGAAAGGACTTCCCACTGCGACCTCAAGTAGGAGACTCGACCTTGTTAGAGCTAATCATCCACAAACAATGAAACCATCAATTGTGTATGGTGTGAGAGGTGAAGGCAAAGAAGTTTGAACCCTCAGAATGGATAAGAATTTTTGAATGGTTGAAAAAAGAACTTCCTCTGAACTTCATAGCTGATATTGACGCTGTAAAGTTATTCTCGAGCTCGATCTCATTGAATATGAGAGCTTTAAGAAGGGGATATGAATTGATAGAAAAAGAAGAAGTGTTGGTGCTGGGAGCTGGACCAGAGTTAGAAATGATAAATTCAATAGAAGGTAAGAGGGTAATTGTTGCCGATCGTGCAGCAAAACATGTTATGAGCATATTTAGAAAAACTCCTGACGTTTTAGTCACAGATCTAGATGGAATTGAAGATATTGAGATTAGTGATTTGAAAAAAGTACCACTCATTATCGCTCATCTGCATGGGGATAATATAGAAAAAGCCCAAAGGTTTTTGAAAAATGTTAACTATCAAAACCAACACATAGTTTACACAACTCAAATAAGTCCATCTCCCCCCTTTTTTAATCTGGGTGGCTTCACTGATGGGGATAGGGCAGTCTTTGTAGCTCTTTTCTTTGGTGCGAGAAACATCAAGGTATATGCTATTGGAGAAAAGACATTACCACCTCACAATGAAAAACCTTCAGACAATAGGTTAAAGAAATTCTGGATTGGCAAAAGTATAGTCGAATGGCTTGCTTGTAAAGATAGTAGGATTAATATCCCCCTACAGGATAACTCCCAATGTACAGGTTTTCCATGGGAGGAATGATTAAAAAAATGAAAATAGGAATTAAAGGAATACATTTCGATGCTGCCCATTATACTTTAGGATCGGAAAGCAAATGCGAATCCCTCCATGGACATACATTCGAGTTAGATGTGGAGCTAGAAGGGGATGTAGACGAAAGCACGGGCATGATAATGGATTTCGCTGAATTAAAAAAACTCGTTAAGGAAGTAATCTCTGAGTATGATCATAAAGTGATTGTCCCGAAGGAACACTTGAATCAGACGGTTCTTTCCGGAAAATTCAAAACCGAAATAAAAGTTTTGGATTCCCCACACGCTACAACAGAATATATAGCTCTTTCAATTTTGAGTGAATTGAGAAAGAAAGTTCGAGGAAGAATAAGCATCAGGCTTTATGAAGGAAGAAACAATTACGTAGAGGTGAGTACGGACGATCTCGAACAGAGTCTCTCCTGATGTTCATGAAGATCCACCTAAACTGAGCATACCTGTGAACAAAGCTGGCATTTCTAATCTTTATGTTGAGGCTCATATAGAGCTAGAAAAAAGTTGCCACGAATATACTGCGATTTTGAACATCTATACAGATCTTCCAGCTGATAAGAGAGGAGTACACCTATCTAGACTAGTTAACGCAGCTCTTTCGGAATTGAATAGAACATGTCTGAGGATTGAGGACTTCCTATCCAACATAGCTAAAAAGATACTCGCTACCCATCAATATTCGAGCTTTGCCGAAGTAGAAACAAAAATCGCAATTCCTCGCAATGGGCAACTAGTTTCTATAGAGTTTAAGGTGAGAAAGAAAAAAACTGGAGAGGAGGAATGGAGAGCTTCAGTTGAAATCATGGGAGCAACATCTTGTCCTTGTGCTAAAGAAGTATTCAGATTTTATGAAGGAACTGAATGGAACCACACCCCAACTCACATGCAGAGAGCTATGGCAAAGGCTATATTAGATGGGTCAAAAACCCCCCTCACAATTGAAGAAGCTTTGGAAGTAATTAGTGTCATTGAATCATCCTTTTCTGGAATTTTACCGGTTTCTCTCTCTAGGGACGAAGAGAAAGAACTGATAAAAAAAGTTATCAATAACCCCATGTTTGCGGAGGACTTAGCGAGAGAAATTGCGGTGAGAGTATCAAAGACAGAAGCTGGAAGAAAATCAAGAGATATCATAGCACAAGTTAATAGTTTAGAATCTATTCATCCTTTCAACGTCTATGCGGAGGTTCATTTCAATGGTTAGAAGTTTGGGGATAGATCCAGGCACCAAAAGCTTCGATCTTGTTATTGTTGAAGATGGGGAGGTAGTGTGGGAAGACAGCATAGCAACAGAAAAAGTAGCTGAAAATCCAGAAAAGCTCACCGAAGAGCTGATCAGATTTGAGAAAGAAGTCGACATAATCGTTGGTCCATCGGGTTATGGTGCCCCCTATATATGTAATGAAGACATCATCGATCCTAAACTCTTTGCTTCAGAAATTTTACTCTTAACAAGTGCCAATTTATTGAGAAAAAAAGAGGAAGATCTCGGGTTTGCTGTCTACAGAGCTATTTATAAGCTGGTTGGACAGCTATGGAAAAAGAAGCTCAATGTATGCTACATCCCTTCAGTTAAGCAACTTGGTACAGTTGATTTGAGCTTTAAGATAAATAAAATAGACTTGGGTACAGCGGATAAACTAGCTTCAACTTTTCTAGGAGCATATATATTGAAGAATAGTACTGAGAACATAAAAAGTAAAAAGGATTTTCTACTTTTGGAACTTGGTTTTGGCTATAATGCTCTTATTCATGTTAAAGATGGAGTCATTTATGGTGGACTTGGAGGAACTTCTCTTGGACCAGGATTCATAACTCCAGGACCAATTGATTTAGAGCTAGTTGTTGCGGGAAAGTGGAAAAGGAATTCCGTATGGTCTGGGGGAATAAATGTAGCTTGCAAAGGAGAATCAATGAGTGAGGTGTTTACTAAAGAGGAAAACCGAACTTGTGCATCATATGTAAAGACAATGATATCTTCAATACGTTCTGGTTTAACATATCTGGAAGCATCAAATGATGAAACAATCATAGTTAGTGGAAGGTGGGCTGACATAGATGTTGTAAAAACTATCGAAGAAATCCTAGGAGTTCCCATTTTTGTATCCAGACCAAAACTAAAGGGAGCAACTTTTTCAAAGGAAGCTGCCCAGGGAATGGCAATGCTTGGAGACGCCATGCTAAGAGGTAGATTTTCATCTCTATTCGGTGAAATGAGGCTCAATGAAGCAAAAGGGACTGTGATGGATCATATATATATTCCAGCTCTCAAACCAGCTATAATGAGACATGTAGAGGCATATAGACGGAGTATAAAAGCAGAGAAGGTTAATGAGATTTTGGAATCTTCTATAATTTGAATGTTCATTGGACCTTTATTCTATATTTATATTCAATGAAATATGAAATTTTATCGAAATACTCTGTTTGAGAAAGAAGACGAAAATTATATTATCTAGCTGTAATATCCTTTCATATCGGGGTATCGGGCAAAGTCCGCCGAGGCTCTT